>CAZDJH010000174.1:0-7921 GCA_964505645.1 uncultured archaeon
CAATCGAAAAACTATTTTTCTTCGGTGAGGATTGTTCTTTTGATTCTTGAAAAGGCGCTCCACAATTATTACAATATTTAACATCAGTAGAGTTTTGCTCTCCACAGCTATTACATATCCAGCCCATATTAATCGTTTCCAAATTGATTTTATTTATTTTTGTTAGAATTATTAATAGAGATAGTATATTCTAAGAAGTCTTCCCTGGTTTTATTTGTTGGATTATCATTTAAAAAAATAAGTATGGATATATTGTCTTTACTATTTTTATCAAGCGCGGAATGGTACAATTTCTCACAGGCATTTTGGGGATCTTTTGCCTTTAACACGATACTCGCTATATCTTCATCGCTTAAATAGTCTGATAATCCATCACTACATAGTAATAAAAATTCGTTCCTAAATAAGAAGGGAAAAAAAAGGTCTACACTAAAATTTTCTGAAGATTCCACATTTCCTAAGGCTCTTGATAATTCATTATGACCCACTTTCTTTTTCGCTTCGGTCAATTCAATCTTTTTTTTATTAGCAACTTCTTGAGCAACAGAATGATCAATAGTTATTTGCTTAATTTTGTTTTCTAAGGTTTCTGAAATTACATATGCTCGAGAATCACCAACGTTTCCAATTATTACTTTTAGATTGTCATCTCCCTTTTTTACATTTTTATCCTCAACTATTAACGCAGTTACTAAAGTTGTAGTGATATTTGAATGCCCTATCTTATTATATTCCTTTATTTCGCTATCTGCGATTCTGAATGATTCTCTTACTCTTTTTTCGATAAACTTAGCATTAGAATTAAATTTTCTTAAATATTGTTCTTTTTGCATCCGCATAACTATTGCATTAAAACTAGCGGTAAAGGAAGTTATTGCCTTCACAGCAGCAGTTGCTCCCCCGCCTTTGCCAGTCACCCCATCAGCTAATGCAAGTAATGTATAATTATATTCATTGTCTTTATATGTTAATGAATTATTAGAAATGAATATAACATCTTCATTCCAACCTTTTTTGCCAGATAAACATATACTCCCTAACATTATTATGGTTTAACTCGGTATTTGGAATAATATAATTTTAAATTTCGGTTACACACTATTTTTTTTTAACAATTTAATACTTTAATTGGCAAGTATGGCGCCTTGATTTCAGGTTTTTCAACGATTCCCAGTGAAAATACGTCATTTTTATAAATAGCGTACTCTTTATTTAAGTTTAAACGATTCCACTCATCATTTTTCCAAAGGAAAGTTCCGTTAGAATTCGCACCGCCAACATCTCGAAGATATAATTGATTATGACTTCTAATTATTTTAACATGTTTTCGTGATATAATATTCTCTGTATCTATTATTTGGATATGATCTCCTGACACACTTAAAATCCGACCAAGAAGAATCTCATCGGAATTAAAATCAATAACATGATTTTGTTCAATAAAAAATAAGGTAATAGGTGGTTTTAATCCCAATAGGTCGTTTCTCATTTCAAGAGCAGAAGAGTAGCGTAATCTTGGCTTTTTTCTAGTAGCATTGAAAATTACATTGTCTAAATGATCAGATATGGAAGAATTGGATAATCCCGGTCTCAAGTCAGTTCCATTTGGAGCAGTACCTGTTATTAAATAATATCCTAAAGTCCCAACCATATAAATGTCTCCCTTATAGGAACAATGCCCTAATTCTGCCTGTTCTGGCGCAGTAAATCCGCTTGTTCTGACTAATGATTGGTTCAACATCCCCGCTCCAGATACTAACTCTTTCACGGTACCGAAGTCAATTATTATAATATTTTCATTATTTGCTTCAATCATAACATTATTTGGGCTCAAATCCCGATGCAATAATCCTTTTTCATGGAAATACATAACTCCTTCTAAAATTTCTCCCAAAATATCTTTTATTTTATTTTCATTTAACGCTACTCCTTGTCTATATTCATTTAGAGTTTTTCCGTTTATAAATTCCATCACTAAATGTGGAAGATCTTTTCTTCCTAACTGATCCTCCTTGAAGTAATCCACATATTTCACGATATACTTATTATCTCCAATTTGGGGTAAGAATCTAGCCTCAAATTTTAATTTTTCCTTAAAATAATCATCAATATTACCAAGGGCATTGATTGGAACTTTTATGGCTACTTCAGAGTTACTACTTGTATCAATTGCTTTATATACTGTTCCCATTCCGCCTTGCTGAATCATATCATTTATTTCATATCTCCCGTTGCCAATTCTTGTACCAACTGTGTATTGAGTTTGAAAACTAATTTTTTTCACCTCATTGATCGCGTAAAAAGAGGAAATTACTTAGAAACCTCTATTGGATACTGGTCTATATGATCTACAATTATTTTATCACCTGGATAAACAGCGATCTTCCCTTTTCCCCGTATCTCTTTTTGTTTTACTATAGTGTTATTTAAACTACCTTTTCCTTCTCCCCCACATCCTTCTCCATCTTCTATAAATAATTGGTCAGTACCTTGAATAGTTTCAAACCAAAAAATAAAATGAATCCGAGAAATTGATAATAAATCATCTTTAGATAGCTTTAGACCCCTAAAATCTTCTCTACCTATTGATTGTTTTTGGTTTAAAAATGGTACTTGTTTATTATTTGGTAAGTTAAGATATCCAGGAGACGTGCTTTTTGCTGATCTTAGAGTGGTTCCACAATTCATACATTTTTCTCTTGTTTTTGGATTCCTATAAAAACATTTAGGACATTCTATTCTATCTTCTGAATTCTCAACTGAAACTTCCGCATCTGACTCTATATCATTAAAATCCTCCAAAGATATTTCTGGAGATTCAAAGGGCTTTTGATCTGGTCTTGGACACCCGCATGTCTCGCAAAACAGTTTTGAATTCTCGTTTTTCACTCCACAAGAATTACATTTCCATGTAATTTTAATTTCTACCTCTTTTTAATTTTTCTCTTTATAATTATTAATTTTGCTTTTTTATCTCAACCTTTAAAGGTATTTTATTTAAATAAGATATAATAATTATATCTCCATCTCGCACTTGTTGAGGTCCTTTTTGTGTTATTCGGTTTCCATTTAAGAGCGTTCCATTAGTGCTTCCGTTCCCTCTTCCACAATCCACTCCATCTTCGATGAAGAACTTACAAATATTATTTTTTGAATCAATTTCATACCAATATTTAAAATGGATCCCTGAAATGGAACTTAATTCAGGTTCTGTCAGATTATCACAACTTTGAAAGAATGATCTTCCAACGCTCTGTTTATCAGTTCCGAATTTAATAAACAAACTTGGATTATTTGATTGAGTTGTTTCAAGTCTTATTAAACCAAAACATATGCTTTTTAATTTCCCTTTAATATTAGATATATTTTTTCCACAGACGTGGCAAGTGTTATTTGAATCATTTGGAGAATGTGGCGTTTTACAAAAAGCACAAATTCTTGGTTTTATTCCTAATTTTTTAAAATCATCTAAGTTAATTATAATTGTCTTTGAGGTTGTATCAGGTTTATAATTTCCACTGACTGAACCAATTTGCTGTTGATTATTTCGACTATTTTGAATTTTCTTTGGACTCCCACAGTTTACACAATACTTTAAATCATCTGGATTTAATTTATTGCAAACATTACATTTCCAAGTCAAATCTTATTACCCCTTATCAAATTCTGATAAACGATATTTGATTTCTTTTAATTTTTCACTATCTTTAGATTTAGCGGCTTTTGAATCTAATTTTTTTGTTGTTTCTGCGAAGGTTTTGATCTTATTTGAAGCTGTTGGTTCTTTCTCAATTGCAGTCAATTTTTTACGGGCAATTGTTTTCTGTTTTTCGGTTCCATCTCGAATTGTTGATCTAGTGCTTGTTATTATAGCCAGTTGGCGCGCTTCGGGATTAGTTTCTGTAATCAGTTTATCCCGTTCATCAGAAAGAAAGATCTTAACTTCAGTTGATATATCTAAATTCGTTCCTGTTAGTCTTATGTTCACTATACGTCTTTCGCCCTCTCCTTGTAGAGGTTCGACTTCTAATGTCGTGAAGTATTTTTGATTTTCGTTAATCCTAATATCACTTATCGGAAAAGAATACTCATTTGAACCACTGGAGTAAGCTATATTTGTAACTTTATGTAAGTTTGGTTCAGCTTTATAGATTTCATATTCATTATTTTCCTTTTTGATAGTTACTTTGTTTATTGGTCGTAGATTTAATTTTGGCGCAGTATGAGTAGTGGCTTCAATTCTTTGTAAAGTTGTATTAATGATCGGTAATAATTTATTCATATTTTTTAGATGAAACCATTTTCCACCACTATTCTCCCCTATCGACGCAAGGAACTCTTCATTGTAATTACCTATTCCTATGCAATAAATTGTAATTCCGTTTTCTCTTAAATTTCTCGCCAGTTCAGTATATTGTTTTTCAGATTTTCCATCTGTTGGTTGTCCATCAGTTAATAGAATGAGAGATCTAACATTTTCAATATTTTTTCTTTTTAATTGATCGCCACTATTTTTGATACCGTTATACATGTTAGTACCTCCAGAAATTGAAATAGTGTCAACTTTCTGTTTAATTTTATTTTTATCAGATTTTGTTTTTATGTTTATCGTATCAACTAAAGAATAGCTATCTGAAAATGTCATAATTGACACGTTATCTCCCTTTTTTACTCTATCAATGAGATCCTTTGCGGCTGTTTTCGCTTTCTTAATTTTTTCTCCGCTCATAGAACCGCTTTTATCTATTAGAAACCCAATATTCTTAGGTAGTGGTGTGAATGACTCTTTTTTGTTTCCTGAAACTAATCTTTGAATTGTTAATTCAAGGTAAAGGATAGTCTTTTGATTTGGTGCGATATAAGTTCTATTTACACTAGCATTGAGAGCAACATCCATTTTTGATGATCCTCAAAAATTTTTATTTTAATATTTCTACTTATATTAATATATATATAAATAATTTCAATAATTAATGTAGTTTGGTATAATAGAATTAATTATTCTATTTAACTCATATAATTTTTAATAAATATGGATTTATAAATATTTAGATCGATTTAACAAAATAAGAAATTAGTTATGATTAACATGAAGAATGGATTTTTATCTTTTTCGAATATCAAACAGTTATCTAAGGATTTTGAAATAATACAAAAATTAAGTATTCCAGAGATCTTTGAGATTTTAAAAGCGGTTAAAACAATATTTTCCAATGAACTCCAGCTGATTTCAATTTCGGATAATGATGCCAGCTACTTATTTGTTGGCGATACTCATGGAGATGCTAAAGCAACAAAACAGATAATTGATATATATATTAAAAAAAAAATCGATTATCTAATCTTTTTAGGAGATTATGTTGATCGAGGAGATGATCAATTAACTAATATTAATTTGATACTTCTATGTAAAATAATATGTCCAAATAGAGTATTTATATTAAGGGGGAACCATGAAACTCGGAGTGTAAGTCAAAACTATGGATTTCGAGATTTATTTTCTGATGATTCAAGTCTTTCCATCCAATTATATGAAGAGTATTTGCATATCTTTTCGTTATTACCAATAGCTTGCATAGTTAATGAACAAGTGATGGGAGTACATGGGGGGCTTTCAGAAAATCTACTAAAGATTAATGATATATCTAAAATTCCTAAGGGTAATGATGGTCCGAGTAGCGGAATTCAATTTCAATTATTATGGAATGATCCAAAGGAGTTTATTAGAGGTTTCAAACCATCTAATAGAGGTCAAGGCATAAAGTTCTTTGGGTATGAGGTTTTTAATTATTTTATGAATAAAAATCAGTTAAAATATTTGATACGCGCTCATGAAGCATTCCAAGATGGATGTAAAAAATATTTCAATGATAAATTAATTTCCCTATTTTCTTGTAATTATTATGGAATCCCAATTAAGGGAAAAGTACTTTTGAAAGAGAAAGAAGAAATGCGGATTTTAAATATAAATGATAATGAATAGATTAAAAGTTATATATGTTATGATTGGTTTAAGCCTCGATAGCGATTTGAATCTCATTGAATATTTCATATTATTCGTCGCTTATAACTACGCACCATAGTCTGTTCCCATAACATATTGATGTAATATTATAGCCAGAATTCCACTTATCACTGATAAACATTTTCGGGAAATTGGTTCGCGTTTTCCAATATTGCCTTCCATAACCCGAGTTTTTGCTCATGACAATACACCAGAGTCCGTTCCCATAGCATATTGAGGTGATAGCATATCCGGAGTCCCATTTTTCACTGATAAATGCCTTTGGGAAGTTACTTTCCGTTTTCCAATATTGCCCGTTGTATCCCGAGTTCTTGCTCATAACCGCACACCAGGGTCCATTTCCATAACTTATTGAGGTGATAGCATATCCGGAGTCCCATTTTCCACTGATAAATGCCTTTGGGAAGTTTTCCTTTATTTTATAACATTGTGTTTCATCTGAGGGGTCTGGTCTTGGCATAAAATGAAATGATTATATCTGAATATCATTATCTTTATAATAATTATATAATTTTCTAATCCATTCTTTTATTCCAAGACAAACGTCATAAGAAGTTAGTTCTTCATTCCAATCCAAGATTTCATTTAGACAAATCTTTCCATGTCCATATGAATCATTCTTCTCTATTAATGGATTATTATTTCCATCTATTTTTGGAGATTGAAGCCAAGCAATGATTTCTTTTTTCGGGTAATTTTTTGGATATTCAAGGATAAAATCAAACCTATTTGGAAAATTTCGGTCGCTTGAATTTATTGGAAAGGCAACTTCTATACAATAATTATCATTAGGGAGCTTTTTGAAATCTTGAGCGCTTATAGTTTTAAAAATACCTTGAAGTTCGAAAAATTCTTTATGGATATTAAAATTTTTAGAATTAACATTGAGATCATTAATTTCTCTTAAAAAGTTCTTTAGGACAGATTCTAATTCTTTCATAGAAGAATATCTATCTGCAGGTTCATAGGCAGTAGATTTTTTAACAATATTATCTAAGGTATGAGGTAAGCTCGGATTTTCTTTGCGCGGAGACAATACAAAAGATTCTTTTTCTATACAATAAATATATGGTCTCTTTTTGGAAAACAAAAGGTACATTATTGCCCCAAGCATATAGATATCAGAGTTGATTACCGGTTGGCATCCAAATATTATTTCTGGTGGTGTTCCTTGATTGATAATACTTGTTGCTTTTGGAGAGTTTACAATATAAGGTTTAGGGGGATGAGATATCTCTGAAATATTTTGGAACTTTTTAGCTACCCCCCAATCAATTAAAATAGGATATATTAAATCCTCCCATTCTATTATTAGAATATTTGATGCGGTTATATCTCGATGGATAATACAATTATTATGAACAAATTCTAAATGGCTAATTAATGGAAATAATATATTCTTAATTAAAAAAGCTATAGAAGACGTATCAAACTCAATATTCGGCAAGAAATTTTCAAAATACCAATCGTGTAACTTTTTTCCCTTAATATATTCTAAAAATAGATAAAACTCATACTGATTTGCCGTGTTTTCTATGCATAAAGATCCTAAATATCTTATATGTGGAGTAGGAGAAGAATTTTGAATAGCACTAATTCTGCATTCATTCTTCCAATACTTTCTACAGAAATTTTGATCTCTATCTGGATTCCTATCTAGAAATTTTTTTATTATTATAAAATCAGGGTAAATCTCATTCTTTACTTGTTTTCTGCTTAGATGAATTGAAGCCATTCCGCCTTCATCAATTTTCTCAATTACCTTGTAATTCACCCCATTATAAACCAAAATATCTCCATCAGAAATTCCATAAGCTTGCTTTTTCGAAAAATAAAGTTCTCTATTCAATTTATAATCTCCAAGGGTAATCAATTAAAAATCAAAAAAGATTGTTA
>CAZDJH010000175.1:0-7882 GCA_964505645.1 uncultured archaeon
CCAAGTAATTTCTTGTTTTTGATTAAAAAATAATCTATAAGGTTAATTAACTATGAAAATATTATACGTAAACCCAGGGCGAATAAGAGCGGGTCTTGATTATGTAATTCAAGGACAACCTCTAAATTTGCTTACAATAGCAGCTATGGCCCCTGAGCATGAGGCATCTCTAATTGATTATAAAATTGAAGATTATAATGAAAAAAAATTGAAACGCGAAATTAATCGTCATGATGTAGTAGCTCTTACGAGTATGACACCTCAGATCTATAGCGCACTAAATATTGCCGAACTGGCGAGCGATTTAGGCTGTAAAACAGTCATAGGAGGATATCATCCCACATTATCCCCTGAATTCACTGCAAAGAAGGATTATGTAGACTATATCATCCGCGGTGAAGGTGAGTATACATTTAGGGAGGTTATTGATTTCATTGATGGAAATGGGAATGGGAATGGTATGTCGAAAAAGGAAATAAAGGGAATATCTTATAAGGATAAAAATGGAAAAGTGATCCATACCGAAGATCGTCCGTTGGAACCCAATTTAGATAACTTTCCCATGCCAAACCGAGATTTAATAGATTACAAGGATTATTTATATTTGGGAACAAGGCTGGGAACCTTGGAAAGTTCTAGGGGATGTCCCCACTCGTGTAAGTTTTGTTGTATTCATAAGATGTGGAAGGACCCAAAGCTCTCCTATAGAACGAAGAGTGTAGGGCGAATAATGGAAGAGATTTATGATATTAACTGGGGTAATGATTTCATCTTTTTCTGCGAAGATAACTTCACCATTAACGTAAAGCGGACCAAAAAGATACTTAATACCATCATAAAAGCGGGAATTCCAAATAAAATGCTTTTTAGTTGCCAATCTCGGATAGACACCCTTCATAGAAATCCGTGGTTAATCGATCTTATGGATAAGGCGGGCATAAGGATGGTATTTTTAGGTATAGAATCGGTTCATCAACAGAGCCTAAATGCTATGAATAAACGGAACACCAACCCCAAAATGACAAGGTCGGTAATAAATGCACTTCAAGACCGAGGAATCTCCATATTTGGGGGCGTTATCATTGGATATCCCGGAGAAACAAAAAAGATGGTACGGCAAACTATCCAATTTACCAAGTCATTGGAGTTAACCGCTGTACAATTTACCCCCATTACAGCATTTCCCGGAACTGCGTTTTATGACGAAATGAGAGCCGAAGGAAAGGTCGTAACCAATAATTATAGACGATATAACTTATTTCAATCTATGATGAGAACAGACGAGCTATCGGCAAGAGAAATGTACGAGTTAGTAATGGAGGCATATGCGTCCTATTATCTCAGCGGTAGATGGCTTAAACTAGTGATCAAGCGATATTTGAATCCCTTCGGCAAGTTTAACTGGATGAGTTTTAACATACCGAAGTTTATCAAACAAGCCATGGCAGGGGGCGTTAAGATGCTCCGTTCCCAAGGCATATCCCGTTCCAGGATCTCAACAGAATTAAAGGAAATGCTTGATGAGTCGGAGCATTTTAAAGAACAAACGGGAAAAGTATTCAAGATAGAGGAAAAGATCACCCCGGGAATAAAATCGGCCTCAGAACATTAACATTGGTGACTAGTTCAAGTTTATAGTTAGAGTTCATATCTATTTTTCTTAGAATTTTTTACCTCTCTTTTTTTCAGTTTCTTTTCTCTTTAAATCAAAAAATTCATATTCTATCTAAAAATTTTAAAAATAAGCAATTGTAAAGGAAAAAAAAATGTTAGACGAAACAATTATTAGTAAAGCAATAATCAAAACCTATTCGGACGAGTTGATTGAATCACTTCATTCGGATGTAATTATAGCAGGTGCTGGCCCCGCAGGATTGGTCGCCGCTAAATATTTGGCAGAAGAAGGTTTAAAGACGGTGTTATTTGAGCGAAATCTTTCAATCGGAGGGGGGATGCTCGGCGGTGGGATGATGTTTAATCAAATTGTCGTGCAATCGGAAGCAAAACGGATTCTGGATTCCTATAATATTAAAACTGTAGAATTTGAGGAGGGATACTACACAGCACATGCCATCGAATCGGTGGGGAAATTAACGGCTTACGCTGTCGATGCCGGGGTGAACATCTTTAATCTAATTTCATTAGAAGACGTTAAAATCGATTCAGATAATAAAGTAAGTGGAGCAGTAGTGAATTGGACCGCAACGGAAATGGCCAAACTCCACGTGGATCCCTTGGCGTTTGAGAGTAGGTGCGTGGTGGATGCTACGGGGCATGATCTCGATGTGGTAAGTGTAGTCCTCAAAAAAGTGCCGAACGCGAAACTAAATACGCCCTCAGGAGATATTGAAGGAGAAGGCTCCATGAATGCAGAAATCGGGGAAAAATTATTATTAAATACTACAAAGGAGATATATCCCGGGTTATATGTAGCGGGTATGGCAGCCAATGCGGCATCGGGCGGTCAGCGTATGGGACCTATTTTCGGGGGGATGCTTTTATCCGGAGAGAAGGTTGCAAAGTTAATTATTGAAAATCTAAAGTAATTTTCTCTTTTGGAGGAATTTAATGTACCATCTTATCTTCCTTTTAAATTTGGCAAGGTTTTATTATTTAAAAATAATTTAAAATAAAAAATAAAAAACGGTTTGATAAAAGTATGGATGAAAAAGAAGAACAAAACATAAGTATTCCAATTTCGGAAGATACAAAAGAGCAGATATTCAAATTAATTTCAACCGCCGGAATTTCTATTGAGGATATCGCGGAAAAAGTGGGATTGGAATATGAAACGGTAATGGATATTCTATCTGAGGAATATTTAAGGACAGACTTGAGTCAAGGAAGAAGGCTTTGCTGTCGCTTTTCTTAACTGCCTTTTGAAGGAATTTTTTTCAAGAGATAAAAGAAAAAATTTATTAATTTTTAATTACTTTTTAAAATACTAAGTCAAACTATTCTTAAGGGCTTAGGACGTTCCTTTCGATGGAGCGGACCAATATGGTTCGAATAATATATTGAAAGATAAGTATTTGATAAAAGTGCCCTTAATTTAGTTTTGATTTAAAATTTGCATACAAAAGTGAATAATATTTATGAGTGAAACTGAAAAAGTAGTAGTGAAAGCTCTCGTGACAGGTGGGAGCGCATCGGGCGGGCCTCCAATTGGACCCGCTGTCGGACCGACAGGGATAAACATCAAGGATGTTATCGATGCGGTAAATGAAGAAACTAAGGCCTTCGAAGGGCTTTCCGTTCCGGTTCGTATTGAATGCGACCCATCGACAAAACAATTTGAAATCTTTGTAGAAACCCCCTCAACATCTTCATTACTCTTGAAAGAATTGGGAGTTGTGAAAGGATCTATTGATTCAGAGGAAACAGTGGGGGACCTAACCTTAAAGCAAGTCAAGAATGTTGTCGAAGCAAAAAAAGAGACTTTTTTAGATAAAACATTAAAAGCGGCTGTAAAATCTGTGCTGGGTACGGCTCTATCGATTGGCGCCAAGGTAGAAGGAGAAAACCCTATAACAATTCAAAAAAAAATTGAGAATGGAGAATATGATGATCAACTTCAGGGGGATTTATAATGAAAGTCAGTGAAAAATTACTTCGGAAATCTTTGGACACCGCGATAGATTTTTCAGTTATACAGAAGGAAGGATATAAACCGAAAGAAAGGAATTTTGATGAAAGCATTGATCTCATCATAAACCTTAAAGACATTGATTTGAATGACCCAAAACAACGAATCGATAAAGAGTTGATCCTTCCCTACCCTGTGGATCAAGACAGAAAGGAAAGGATTTGCGTGATTGCCTCGGGAGATCTTCTCTTAAAAGCAAGAAATATGAATATAGATACTGTGAGTGAAGACGATCTTGAAAGACTGAACACCCAAGAGAAACGAGATAAAAAGAAATTTGTGAAAAAATACGATTTTTTTATCGTAGAAAGTAAATTAATGCCCACATTAGCCCGATATCTGGCACGATTCCTGGGACCTCGTGGAAAAATGCCGAAACCATTTCCGGCGGGGTATGGAATCATTTCATCGGAAGAAGAATTAGAAAATGCTATTGATCGATACGATAGAATCGTGCGAATTCAGGTTAAAAAAACCCCAATCGTGCAAGTTAAAGTAGGGAAGAAATCAATGGAGATGGAAAAGGTTTTTGAAAATATTCAGACTATCGTGGATTATATTGTCGACCAAATGCCTTATAAGTATAATAATATAAACTCAATATATATAAAAACTACTATGGGAAAACCTGTGAAGGTCGAAGAGGATTTCCTCGAGGAAATAGGTGATTAAGCCAAATGATTACGAAAAATAAACATATTCCACAATGGAAAAAGGAAGAAGTTGATTATTTAGTTAATTTAATGGAAAAATATGATAATATTGTGGTAATTAAACTTTCAGATATCATCGACAAACAAGTTCAAGAAATGCGCAAGATATTGCGGGGTGATGCCGTTATTCGTATGTCCAAGAAGTCTCTTCAAGCACGAGCCCTCGAAAAATATCAAAAAAAGACAGAGAAAGGAAATTTGGACGAATTAAAGGAAAAGATTCCGGGACAATCAGCACTATTATTTACGAATATTGACCCCTTCGAATTAAAACGTATTTTTTCGGAAAACATGTGGATGGTGGCAGCAAAGCCTGGAACTATTGCCCCTAAAGATATCGTAGTGACGAAGGGAGATACGGGATTACCCACGGGACAAGTTATTAGCGAATTAAATATGGTTTTGAGGCTCCCCACAATGTTAAAAAACGATACAATTCATATACGGGAAGATACGGTGACTCATGAAAAGGGGGATACGATTTCTAATAAGGAAGCATCAATACTGAAAAAGTTAGGAATTGAACCGATAGAATCTCTGATTGAAATAGAAATTGCTTGGACTGATGGGAGATTAATCCCTAAAGACGTGCTCTACATGGACATGGAACAGTTCAGACAAGATATCGCAGGGTGTTACTCCACCGCACGAATGCTCGCAATTGAATTAGGAATTATCGATGAAGAAACCATAGAAGCATTGCTACAGAAAGCACATCGAGAGGCAGTTGCACTATTGTTAGAGATGCCAATACTCGATATAAATTTCGTTGAAGATTATATTAGAAAAGCAACAGCAAACGCGAATGTATTAAATTCGACCATATTTGGGGGTTCTTCTGCTCCAGCACCAGATTCAAAGGTTAAAGAAAAACCAGAGAAGAAAGAAGAAAAGAAGGAAGAAGAGGAAGACGAAGATGAACCTACGGGGCTCTCGACTTTGTTTTAAGGCTTGAATATCTATGTAATTAATTTAATAAAAAGAAAAAGTTAAGAAAGTAAAAATATAACGAGGTTGTAAAAATGGAAAGTATTTACGCGGCTCTCTTGCTCCATAAAGCGGCAAAAGATATTACGGAAGATAATATTGAAAAGATTCTTAAGGCTGCTGATGTTTCGCCTGATAAGGCACAAATAACCAAATTAGTATCCGGCTTAAAGGACTCCGATATAGAGACAATCCTACAATCCGCTGGGAGTGTACCCGCGGCAGCAGTTCCAGCAGCTACCGAAGCGCCAGCTGAAAAGGAAGAAGTTAAAGAGGAAGCAAAAGAGGAAGAAGAGGAAGAGGAAGAACCAACTGGAATTGGAAGTCTATTTTAAGTAGTATTCCATTGATAGTACAAAGGTTCAAATCTATTTTTTTTAATTTTTTTTTATGTTATTTAATATCTCGCCTAATTTGATTTAGAGAATTCATTTTCGTCAAAATCCAAAAGTTTTTTTTAAATTTTGTTTTATGTTGCTTAATCGTATTTAATATCTTTACTATAAATTATATCTTTTCCATTACGGTGAAATATTAATACATTAATAATTGGTCATTTGTGTATCAACTAAAATACTACTGTGAATAAAAATGGCGGGAAAGTTCCTTCGATTCTTTAGTCCCCTTGTAAAAGTGATGCCTGAAGTACGGCAACCACAGAGAGAGGTTTCTTTTAAGCAGAAGTTTCTCTGGACAATGCTAGCATTAGTTATTTATATGGTTATGAGTAATATCCCGCTCTATGGGGTGCCAGTTGAGCAGACTCAAGACTACTTCTATTGGCTTAGGGTAATCCTTGCCAGTAAGCGTGGTATGCTTACGGAACTGGGAATCGGCCCCATCGTGACGGCGGGATTAATTATGCAGCTCTTAAACGGCTCGAAGATGATTGATGTCGATATGGCAAATCCCTACGACAGAGCTCTATTTAGCGGCGCTCAGAAGGCGCTTGCAATGATCCTTACTTTGTTTAATGCGGTTGCATATTTATTCGGAGGGGCTTTTGGAGATATAAATACTATACCTTTAATAGATGCGTTCTTCATCTTACTCCAACTATTTATCGCGGGACTTATTATCATCCTATTAGATGAACTACTTCAAAAAGGGTGGGGGTTAGGTTCGGGAGTTTCGCTCTTTATTGCCGCAGGGGTCGCTGGAGAAGTCTTCTGGAATGCGTTTAATTTTACTGAAAGAACCAAAGGGATTCCACAAGGAATTGCAATTGCATTCTTTAGCGTAATATTTGACGGAAACCCCAATACTACAATAGGGGATATTTTTGTTAGAAATCAATTACCCGATTTGCTCGGAGCAATCACGACCCTTGTTATCTTCCTCGTTGTAATTTGGTTTGAAAGTACGCGGATCGAGATCCCGCTCCAATATAAGGGCTATAGCGGGTTTAAGGGTACATATCCTATTAAATTATTATATGTATCGAATATCCCCGTAATTCTTGTTAATGCATTATACGCAAACTTTCTTTTCATTGGACAAATAATCGCGGGTCCTAATTCCATTTTTAGGGATCCTATGGCACCTTTTAATTTAATAGATATCGTAGGGACCTTTACTCAACAAGGAGGGCGTCTCACCCCCACGGGGGGCTTAATCTATTTATTGACCCCCCCACAGAGTATCGCACAATTAGTAGCGGATCCCATCAGGGCTTTGATTTATCTAGCTATCTTTATTGTGTTGTGTGTATATCTAGGGCGAGTATGGGTTGAAGTCAGTGGGCTAGCCCCTAGAGATGTAGCTGACCAGATACTCGACTCAGGGATGCAAATACCTGGATTCAGGAGCTCCTCAAAGGTTATAAAAGGGATATTGAAGCGCTATATCCCAACTTTAATCATTTTAAACGGCATCATTATCGCAGTATTGAGCTTTCTTGCCGACAGTCTAGGAGCGCTGACCTCCGGGACAGGCTTGCTTATAGCTATAGGGATAACACACCAATATGCCGAAACAATAAGCAAGGAATTTGCAGCAATGCAATACCCCGGTATGCGCGGCATGTTAGGTCTGGATTGATATTTAATAGTAATAGTAATTTCAAGAATTTAGATTAATCAAGGAAATAAATAATCTTATTTAATGGATCTTTAAATGAAAATAAAGAAAATTCCGTCGTTAAATCTTTATTTTTAAGGATTAACCGACTTTGGAGAGATATATAAGTATTACGGGAATATCTCCAGCTCGCCCCTTTCCGTGTAAAACTCTTGAAGCTTCTTATAACATTTTCGCTAGTCCCGCTTCTCGAGCATATAACAATGGACTTATAAAGCGCATCGTGCAAATGATTAATCTTTATGGTTAGATTAAGATAATCATCATCTTCCGCATCGTACTAAGATATCTCTTCTTCCAATTTACTAAGCTTATCAAAACTCGCCAAGGAAATGATTGTATTAAAAGAAACTCACTTATTTAAATGATAAATAATCTTATTTGTTAACTGTAGGTAAAATATAACCGAGCAGAATAAAGAATTCATAAATGGGATTCTATATATAGAGGCGCGTAA
>CAZDJH010000176.1:0-7865 GCA_964505645.1 uncultured archaeon
CTCAATTTTTTGAGTCTAGATTAAGAGTAGATTTTGAAGATTTATACGAAATTAAACAAAAAATAAGTATATGTGAGAAATTAGGAATTAAAAATCTCATTCTCGAATCAAAGAATGAAGATTTTAAGATTACCTCTAAAAAGAAAAAATTAATAGAAAATTTAACAAAAATCAACATTTATTATCGAAATAATTATTATATAAAGGATATGAGGGACCTTAGAGAAAAAATTAATTTATTTAAGAACTTTAATAATATTATCTCAATAGAATCCTTAAATCAAGAGGTACAGAATTATGCCGCAAGAGATTCGCGAATCGATATGATTTCATTTAGCAATTATAAATTATTAAGAACACTTACACAAGGAGTAATATCCTTAGCAACTCAGTACAATACCTCTATTGAATTTTGTTTAGATTCTATAACAATTGAAAAGAAGTCATTTCAATCGAGATATTTTCGAAAGTTATTCAAATCAATTAATATGGTTGATAATAATTTTATTATCAGCGGTAATTTCAAATCCATGTATGATTTACGACATCCTAGGAGTTTAATAAGTATAACCCACACATTATTGGACCTCCCTTTAGAAAAGGCAAAGAAAGCATTTAGCGTCAATGTAGAATCACTCCTTAAGATGGTACAATCTCGCTGTGATCCAGCAAGTTATGAAAAGGGGGTTAGATTAATAAAAGATAAGAATAATTAAGACAATGAAGCAAGAAAGACAAAGATACATTTTATTTAAAATTATTAGAGAAGAGATTAAAGGAACGAGCACCATAAATAAAGGTTTATTTCTCAAGGTATTATGGAATAGAATCTGGCGCTATTTCGGGATGAAAACAGCCATTAAAATCGGATTATGGCTAATGGAGTTTAACCCAGAAAAAGGATATGGAATAGTAAGGTGTTCTCATACAACAAAAGAGATTGTGATTTCAAGCCTTAGCTTAGTTAGGAAAATAAACCAAGAAAAAATAATAATATCCCCCATCAAAACTTCAGGAACATTACAAAATATTAAAGAATATATTATTCAAAATGATATTTAAATGAGAAAACAATGGAAGAGAAATTAACTCAAGGGACTATTCATAGTATAGGAGACCTCTCAAAAAATACCTTTTTTGGAAATTATATGTCTTATTATAAAGAAATAGCCCAATATAAGTATATTTTGGTAATCCAATCATTGACCCAAAAGTGTATGAAGTTAACTATATATCCGCTTCAAGATAAAAATGTAATAAAGTTAACTGTATATGGTGAACATATAGTAAAGGAGGATAAGGGCATTTCCGATGAAAACCTTTCCCAAGTTCTAGAATTATTGAGTGGATTTTTAATATTACATACTTCTGGATTAACTCTTAAAAAAGAAAGCCTTTTATTTGAATGTTATGTTAAGATAGATTTATCTAATACTAAAAATTTTAGTTATAAAAGAAGAATTAAAGGATTTATTGATAATTTAGACTTAAAATCAAAAATAGAAAGAGTTAAAATGGTTTAAGGTGGAAAGAGAAAAATGGCAAGAAAAAAATGGAAGGTTATTTTATCGGATCCTGAAGATGATGATTCCGTACAAAGAGAAGTAATATTATATGATGCTGCTAGATATTTTGATGGATATTTAACGATTAAGCGGAGTTATTTTAATGGTCTATTGCAATCTTTAAAAACTTCAAAAAATTATTTGACAGGAAGGGGGATTGAAAAGGTGCTATCGCCAAAAGATAAAGATTGGACCTTAAATCCATGGATCTTGCTACTCATTAAAGATAAAGAGAAAGAAAAAAGATTTTGGTTTCTAGTCAAAAGACAAAAGAATTTATCTGCATCATTAGTTGCTCTTGGACCCAAAGAATTTGCGGATTACAATCGTAATAATTCTGAGGCAAAAAAGGAAATAATCCGCATCTTGGGTTATGTGGTAGCATATTTAAATAAGTTCGATTGTTTAATTGCCTTCCCTAATTATTTGGAACAGTAAATGAATCAACCATTCGGGTAAGTCTTTACGACACTAACTTCATTCGGCTGTTCGGGGCATCCACTTGTCCCCCATCCTAACGAACTAGTTATCCTCTGGGCTATGTTGATACCGGCGTTCAAGTCCCTATCATAGATGAGACCACACTTGGGACATTCATAGGTGCGTTCATATCACACATTATTTATAGTGCCGCAGCGATGGCACTCTGTAGAGGTGTTTTTGGGATCAATATATTCTACGGATATGCCCTTTCTAAGGGATTTGTATTCGATATATCCTTGGAGCTTACGGAAGGGCAGATAGTTCATCCGTCTAGTGAGGGTCCTGCCACTCTTATTTTTCTGGAACGGGTTTCTGATGTGCGTGAGGTCTTCCAAGGCGATGATTGGCTTTTTGAACTGTTCTGCATATTCTACAATTTCATTTGCTAGTATATGCAATAGTTGGTCGGTTTTCCGTGAAAGTTTCCCCTTTATCTTTTTGACCTCTTGCGGGAGCCTTTTTCTCCCCAAGCGCCCCGAATATGATGGTATTTACCCTTAAGAACTTTGATTTCAGCACCACTCCAGAAAATACCCTCTCGTGGGTTGTTCGGACTATCTTTTTGGATGCCAACAACAACGGCAAAGCTTTTCTCCCATCGTTCTATACCGATAACCGATTCGGGATGCGGTCACGTCCAGTTTCTTATCAAAGGTAAAGTGGGTCTACCATTCTCCTTTCTTTTTCTTCATCTCCACGCTCTTGATGGCATTTTTCCCTTCTAAAGCCCTTTCTTTTGCCGAACCCTATAGGGAACGCTGTCCTTACCCAAGCCCCCGATAAGCTCAAATGGAGCTAATACGGGTTGAGTTCTTTATCTGTCTTAATAAACTTAAAGGAACACTCATCGAACCGCATACAGCATTTTCTTATATGGATTTCGGAGATTTTTCCCTTAATCTTCTTGAAGGATTTATAGATTTCCACCGCCTTATCCCGTGCCGATTGGAGAAGTGCCGTCTTGAGCTCGAACATCTGTTTTGCCTTTTTGTAGGCGCCTTTATGGAGCCTTTTTCTTGATGTGGGTTTGAACGAGAGATACCACCTCACGCACCTTGCATACCGGTCTAAGTCCCGATTAAGGCTTAATATTTTTCCCTTATTCGGTTTGAAAACCTTTCCCATGACCGTGAGTTGTAGTTTAGAGTGCATTCGGTAATACCCCGTTAATTATGTAATATGTAGCATGGCAAGCATTTAAAAGCAAGCAGTCCTTTAGATTAGTAAATTAATATACGATTCATCGACCCTAAAGGGGTGAGTTTTCTCGACTTTTAAATGATAAAAATTAAGAAAATAAGTGCATTTAAATCCTCTAAAAGAAAAATAATAATAAGAATAATGAAATATTTATATTAATATAATAATTGAAAGTGAAGAGTGCCTTGAATAATAAGATATCGAACATTTTAACGGTATTTTTTCTAATTTACGTTTTTATATTAACAATAGGGCTTATTCCATATATATATTGCTCAGTTATAGAAGTTAATCCCGTTTTCGATGAGGATATTTCAATTGATGGTAATTTTGCCGATTGGAATAGCATTAATTCGTATTCAATTAATTTAAAAAAGAATTCAACGGATTCTGGTTTACCTGTAAACCTTAAATGTGCCCAAGATTATTATTATCTTTATATCGAAATAGATTTCGAGATAGAAGCGGGATATACTGGAATTGAGGAATTTTTAGCAATATTAATCTCTTCCTCGGAGGATTTTAATAATATGACAGATGCAAAAATTATTAATATGTCATATTCACAGGATGAGACAACTTTCACCGATTATTATATAGAAAACCACACCTTTTTCCAAGATACACACCAAGATGGTGATGGGCTTGGAGTTAATAATTCCATAACTGGTAATAAAAATCAGATTAGATATGAGTTTAAAATACCCTTAATGGAAAATAATGAACACGATGTAAATTTAAGGTATGAAAATACCTATGCTTTTAATATAAGCCAAGGAAATAATCCCCTTTATCCTCAAGGAATTATTAGAAGTAATGACTCCGTGCTAATTACGATAATCAATCCAACTACTGGTTCCACATCTTCTGACGACCTTTCTGGGTTTTTTTCTTTGATTGCAGCAATAGTTATTTTCTCTATTGTGGGAGGGGCTTATGGGTTTTATGTATTTAAAATCTTTTTACTACAGAAAAAAATGGAGAGGATAAAAAGATAATGGCGAAATCCCGAAAAGGATATAGTAATGAAAAGGATATGGAAGAGTTTTCCTATAGAACCGTACTTTCATCTGTAGTTTTTTCGGGTGTGTTTTTTATTATCTCCTTACTTTTTAATGGGGAGTTCATTAGTATCACGATTGGTGATATTTTACTTTTAATGATACTCGAAAATGTTATTCGGGTATTTAGCATTTTATGCTTTTACATTTTTATTACAATCAGTATAGGGAATTACAAGGAATTGACAGGAAAACCCATTACTTGGGTTGAGTTAAGTTTCTTCTTTATCATATCACTTATTCAATCGTTTTTAGATTTAACAGTTTTTTTATTTACTCTATTAGGATTGTTGGTAATCATTGTTTATTTCTGGATCGTTCAATGATGCTCTTTTTTAGCAATCTTTGAAAATCCATTAGGTAGCGCAAGGATTATATCATCCAAAGACAATAAATCGATCCATTTATCCTTTTTCTCAGAAGATGTCTTAAAAAAGATCTGTTTTAGTTTTTTTGCTAATTTCCCTTTTGATAATCCAGAACTTGATGGATATATTAATACATTTAGATTTGTTTGCTCATCGATAGGTTCTTTTGGCCCCGCTACTATTTTCGGGTAATAAATATACTCATAATCTTCTGAATTCGATTGCATTTTAATAAATTTTAATCCAATAGCTAATTCAGTTTTAACTTTTCGAATGAAATTCTTTTTACCTTCAATCATAAAGGAGCCTTTAGGAAGATATTCTCCAGAAGGAGGATTTTTCGAGACTTGATCGGGGTTAACATAAAAAACATCTGCTACACCCCAGTTTTCTTTCCATGCTTGTGAATAACTCGCCACGAACACAGCAGATTCCTTAATTGTTTGTTCAGGTATTTGTTGATTCTCCTGATTTTTAATCAAAACCAATGGAGAGCCCGGAAAATCTGTGTGTAAAACTAAATCATTTGATTCAATATATTTTCTAAAAATTGCCTCATTGGATGAGGCATCCCGACCCCCTACAACTAAAAACTTATCCGTAGATTTGAACCATCGATACTTTTCATACCATTTCTTTTCTGGTTTTTTGACTAAGATATCAATTGACTTATCAACAGTCTCTTTCTCTTCTTTTAATTGATTGATTTTAGCCTTAGTCTTTTCTATAGCTTTATTCGCGCCCTTTATTTTTTGTTTTGATTTTTTTCCCCTGGAATAAATCATAGTAGCATTTTCCCCTAAAGTTTTCTTTAGATCGAGATATACCTCATTACCATTGATATTTAATACAACTTCTTGAGTTGTGGGAATAATTTTATCAAAATATTTGGTTCCTCGTATTTCGCTTTCTTTAGCATCGTGTAATCTTTTATTTATCTCTTCCCATGGATAACCTTTTGACTTAGCATCATTTATAACAGCTAATAACTTTTCTAATGATTTGAAATGAGCATATATAAAATCTCCATAATTATAATATTTTTTTCCTTCATCCTTTAAGAATTCTATATGATCTTGTTGTTTTGTTAAAATATCATTTTGTTTAGCAATCTTTTCTTGATGTTCAACTTCCGAACTTTCCACGACATTTTCCGAATCTATTTTTGAATAATATTCATCAACAGCTTCATTAAAAGAGGAAAAGTATTTTCTTTTATAGTTCGAAAAAACAGTCAATTCAAATGGGAGGACAGAAGTTTGTTCTCCATTCTCGTCATATATTATATGAGGATTCATTTCCGAAAACATTAATTGATTCCTGAGATTTCTGAATTCTCTATATAAATTATCAATATCATTTTCATTTAAATCAGAGCCTATTATAGTTTTTTTTATATTGGCTCTATTGCAAATCTCCTCGCTATATACTCCGGCAATATTAATATATCTGGCAAGAATCCTGACGATCTCTTTATTATCGTATTCTTTTATTAAACTTTCTAAATCTTCTTTATTTATTTTTAAAAAATTCTTTCCATATGATTTTGGAAAATTATACCCTTTATTGGCTAGGATGTTTCTATTCCTTAATTTTAAATAACTTTTGGCAATTTTTGTAATATTATTCTCATCAACAAGAATGTAATTCCCCCTACTAAATAATTCAATAATAAATTTCCACGGGTTCCGTTCTTGATTACTTAATTCGAATATAACAATTCTATCGAGGTTATATTGGTGTACTCTAAGAATTCTCCTTCCACGTAAATATTTTCTCATGGATTTAATATATTGACTGGGATATTTGGGAATAGGATAATTATAGCGCGTTAGATTTATTCGGAGGTCTTTCTTAATGATTACGTTTTTATTGCCTTCGATCGCATTAATTTTTAAAATTAACAAATCTTCCACTTGGTAAACATTAGAAATTGTGCCTTTACGCAAAATATCATCTAATTCACGGGTTATAGCGAAAACGTCGACATTTGAAAATTCTCTTTTCATTAGAATTCACGTTGTATTGAATATTGATTATAATCATTTATATAAATGAAAATCCATTAATTTACTTATGGGAAAGAAGAAAAGTAAGTTGGAAGAAATTAAGAATATTAAGGATATCAAGAAAAAAAGAAAGCGTCTAATGGAACTTAGAAAGGAAAAAATAGGCGTGGATGAGACGATAGAATCAAAAGGTAAAAAAAAAGAGATAGACATACGATTAGAACAAGAAACAAAATTATACTGGGCTCGGGCAATTACAGGATTCTCCTTTGCGTTAATTGGGAGGTTAATTGGGTTCGTCGGGTGGTTAATGTTGATTTGGATGGTAATCTGGTGGTTCTTATTTCCCTTTTTTATAAGTTTCGTAGTATTTAGATTTAATTATGATAAAGAAAATTGGAACTGGAAAAATATAATAAAGCCTGGAATAGGTATATATTTCTTTTTATTTATGATAACTTCAACCATCGTACACACCTTATGTGTTTATTGGAATTACCCTTTGAACATATCTATATGGGGCCTTTTCTAATTTAAAATATATAATATTTTCTAATATTATAATTGAATTGTCTGTTTTACCCTCTTATCTCGCTTTCTACGTGGCCTGAATTTAATCTGATCTAACTTATAAATGCGGTCGCAAAAAGCACATTGTATTTTAAGGGGTCTTTTCTCTAAAACTATAAATTCAGAATTAATCGGTTCCTTTTTAGAATTTGAAATACATGTTTTAGTCTCACACATTATTATATTTTTAATTACTTTAGGTATTTCAACCTTTTTCTTTTTAATTACTTTAAAATCCTTTATTAGAGATATAGTCGCATTAGAGGATAAAATAGCAATTTGCTGCAATTGTACTTCATCTAAATAGACATTTTCAATTTTTATAATATCCTTTTTTCCATATTTATTTGAAGGAACGTTGACACCTATTGTCATCAAACTTGGAGTCTCATCTAATCCCGTTAAATTTAGAATTATTAATGCATAACCAGCATTTACATGATCGATTACGGTTCCCTTTTGAATTTTATCGATCTTAAGTTTTTGCTCTGACATATATTACTTTTAGGTAATTTTTAGTACTATTTAATTTTGTTTTTTTCATCTCTATGGCAGATTTTGATTAAATGTTATATCGTTTATAGTAAAATTTAAACCAATTTAAAATTT
>CAZDJH010000177.1:0-7833 GCA_964505645.1 uncultured archaeon
GACCCTATAATATTTAAATGGAATAGAGCAATAGTAAGAATTTATGAAAGCTAACCTCGTAATTTGATAACACGTTATTGATATTATTCAAATACCGAAACTTTATTTACACTTATTTGTTTCTCTATTCATATAATTTTTAAAATATCAGTAATATAAATAAAAAATAGGTGATCTTCTGAGTCTTAACGATTTTCAATTTATCAACGGTCTATTAAGTTTTTTGACGGTTTCTTTGTGTTTTCTTGTGGGATTGATTATGATCATTAAGTATTTTCAATATAGAAAGAAGGAATTGTTCTATGTTGGTTTTGCGTGGATGGCCATATATCAGCCGTGGTGGCCAGGCGCATTTGTCTTTCTTTTGAATCTTTTTGGTTTAGCCAACGGTCCAATTGATCCACGCCTTTATATTTTAATCGGGTCAATGTTTATTCCCGCGACGGCTACCGCATGGTTCTTAGGTGTAACTGAAATGGTATTTAAAGGTAAGAGAAATATAATTGTAGGCTTTTACCTTATTCTAACAGTCCTCATGGATATTTTTATTGTCGTTATCATATTTGGCGTTGGAGATTATACCATACTTGGAACGATTTCGGTTGTCGATGCCGATTATAATATAATTATGATTATGTATTATATGTTTGTCAATCTTTCTGTGGCAACTACAGGATTTCTTATGGGCAAGCAATCGTTAAAATCTAGACTCCCACAAGTTAATTTAAGAGGTAAATTCTTAATTGCCGCGTCCATTTGCTATTTTTTGGGTGGCCTATTAGACGTGGGCTTAATAGAGCAAATTCCTCAATTAATTTTTGTAACTAGAGCAATTTTGATGTCGAGTTCAGTGCTTTTTTACCTTGGATTTCTTTTACCTAAACCACTGGAGAAATTTCTGCTAAAAGAATAATTGAACCTATATCTTTTCTTATTTTTTCCTTTTTAAGATTATTTAATCCATTTTATTTTCCCTTAAGAGAGCCTATACTAAGATACAAAAAAAGAAGTTAAGAGAGGATTGGTTGTATTATTCAACATAATCCATTAAAAACTCGGTAATATATTTGATTTCTTTATCAAGTTGGTTCTTATAATCCACATAGCGGAAATTAAAGACACAGAGAGGACAGCTAGAGAGAAGTGGAGTTCCTTCATCAATCTGATTAAGGATTGATGCACCAATATCAATACATAAATCCTTTGCGATACCTCTAATGCCTGAACCTGCACCGCAACATCCACCCTTTTTCATGTTTCGCTTCAATTCTTTAATAGTTGCGCCCACTTTAGATAAGATTTGTCTTGGGGCATCATAGATATCCCTATCCTTGAGTTTCCTTCCCATTCGGCACGCATCATGATAGAAAACGGTATCATCATTCGTATTAAGGTCTAATTTCCCTTGTTGAATTAAGTCAAAAATTACCTCTATAACGTGTTTAACTTCAATATCATAATTTTCAAGATATTTTGGATATACTTCATTAAAGGCATATAAGCAACCCGCACATGTAACAATGATCGTTTTAATACCGTTTTCCTTGAAAATATCATAAACTTTTTTGAAATTTCGCTGAGCGTCCTCAAACTTACCCGCAGAATAAAGATACTCCCCACAGCAAGGCTCGTTCTTCAAGATTTTAAAATCGTATCCCGCTTCTTTTAATATCTTATAGGAAGAGGATGCGCTTTCCTTTACCTTAAATGACGACATACATCCAAGAAACAATAAATTTTCTGAATTTTTTTCATCAAATAATTCTATTTCTTTAAATTCTTCTGGGAGCCACTCCAATCGATTTTCAGGGTTTCCATTCACCGAGTTATCCTTTTCTAGAATCCCTTTAGAAATAGTATCGTGAATCTTATAAGTGCCGTTTGTTGTAGCTGATAATTTTATTTTTGCTTGATGAATTAAGGAAGAAATATCAAGCTCTTGAATGCATGCAATATTGCATAGACTGCATAATGTGCATGTATACAGCCCAAAACGTTCATCTTCAGAAACCTTTTGGTTGGTGAATACTTTTTCTGCTGTCTTCAACCTACCGAAGGGAGATTGCAATTCATTCCCCGTCATTTGATATGTATCACATACTTCCATACACTCTTTACATTCGGTGCAAGATTGTATCTGTTCTAATATTTTTTTATCATCCATTTTTATCAAATCTATGTTAATATTTTTTGAAAAATTTTGTGAATTTCGGAATGCTCATAGATATCGTCTTCTAAATATATATTGAAAGGTAATTCTTTATCCACATATGGTTTAAGGATATTAATTAAATCAATATGCTCCGGTTTCTTAAATTTTTGTTTGAAATCCTCACTTGCGCCCTTAAAATATTCATATTGTTTTAGAATAAAATTCCCAGTAAAAGTTTGCTTCCTAAGAAGCTTGAGGATATAGTGAATATCTTCTGGTTTCAAGATGGATTTAATATAAGTTATTCGAAGGTTAAAGGTTATTTCTTTATTATCATTTAAAATGAAAAAGGATTCGAAAAAATTATTAATATCAACATTTTTTTTTGTTATTTCTGAAAATCTTCCTTTTTCTAAAGGGGCCATTAAATTTAAGACCACCCGATCTATGTAGGGCAATATCTGTTTAATTTTATAGGGTTTTAATCCATTGGTTTCTATCCCAATGAATTTATCCAAATTATTGAGTCTTTTACAGAATTGTAAAATATCTCCTTGTATTGTAGGTTCTCCCCCTTGAATATAGATGCATTTAACTAAATAGTTATTTTTAACAATATTTATAAGATCTTCGACACGATATTGTTTTCCACCCGTTCTATCTAAGAGGTGCATTCGATTGCAGAATTCACAATTTAGATTACAGCCGATAGTAGAAAAAGTCATACAAGAGGACCTTTCTGGGATATATTTAGAAGAAATCTCTAGAATTTCTCCGATATTCATAATTTCTTTTATTTCTAATATTGTGTAAATTTATTTTTACTTTATAAAATGAATACGTATTCATTAAATATACGAATTCTAGAATAAAATATGGCACTATTTAATTTCTTTTGTGCTCTAATTCATAGTTTATAGAGGTGATTTTGACGATCTCTGAGTAAAGGAAGGGTTTCCCTTATTCGATCTAATTCAGAAAGGTCAATATCAAATGTTTTTATCTCGGGGGTTGAGCCCAGTATGTAGTGGGTATCCCCATTGGTAATCATTGAGGTTCCAAAGAATAAGTCGGATTTCCCTCTTCCCACCCTGTTTATTCCCACGAAAAACGCTTGATTTTCAATGGCTCTAGCAATCAATAAGGTTTTCCAAACATCCTTTTTAGGGGAAGGAAACTCCGCTGGCACAAAGATTATGTCTGCTCCCTGTAAAGCCATCATTCTAAAGAGCTCTGGGAACCTAAGATCATAACAGATGGCTAATCCAATTTTTAAATCGCTCAAATCAGATAATGTAAATGTTGAAATCGAATCTCCAGGAGTGAGAAACTCTTTTTCAAGCATTGGAGAAAAGAGATGGGTTTTACGGTATTTTCCTATTAACTTTCCCTTTTTATCGAGAATAAATGCGGTGTTGTAATAATTTTCTTGTTGTTTTTCGATAATTGTGCCGATTAGAATGAAGTTATTTTCTGAAATCTCCCGAATTTTTGTAAGTGTTTCACCTATATGATCATGTTCTATTTTCTCTGCAAAGGTAATAGCATTTTTGAGATCATACCCCGTTGTGAAAAGTTCTGGTAAACATACTATATCGGGGAGCGGTTCTCTCTTAGCAATTAGTCTAAGATGTGATAAAACATTACTGAGGTTTGTATCTTTTTCACCCTCGCTAATTTCCATTTGCACTAAACATACTTTTAAAATTTCTTTCATTTTTCAAGTTTAAAAACAAAGATACACATTAAAAGATATTTATTAATACGTGAAACTTTATTAAATTTTAAAATATTATACTTTAAAGAATATAGGGTTTTAAAACTTATTAAACCTTTATAACCATTTTATCATTTTTGGGCGAGAAAGCACGGCCCATACGGCGGTGGTGAATCGCATTTTATAACTCATTAGTTAATAAGAATTAAGAATTGAAAATCACTTATGGATAGCACATCAAAAGAGCCCATTATATCAGAGGATAGGGGAAAAATAAGGCAGAGGTTTCAAAAAGTCGAAGAAGGGGTAGGGAAAATGACTAACACCATCAAAGAACTCCCCATCCCTAAGAGGATTCCGATAAGTGTTGTTTCGGGGCTCTCTTCTGTTATTGTATACTGGAGCTTTATATTGTTTTCTTTTGCTCTTTATCCCGGCATTTATAATCCTTTTACTAATATGATGAGTGATTTAGGAAGCTTTATTCATAATCCCGTAGGGGCTCCCTTTTTCAGTATGGGATGCATTTTAACCGGTATTTCCTTCTTTCCATTTTTTATTGGCTTGTATGAATGGTATTTGGGGAGTTTTCGCAATAAAGTCCTAACGATTTTAACGCAGATTTCTGGAATTTATTGTGCCTTTTGCATTATAATGATTGGGCTCATTTCGATAGATAACTTCTACGTTCATACGTTTTGGGCCGTCAACTTCTTTACAGCGAGTGCATTTACAACGTTATTTCCGAGTATTGCTCTTTTCAAGTATCAATTTACCAAGAATACAGCACTTTTTGGTTTCATAGCTTCAACAATTAATATTATTTTTCGTTTTTTTATTGTATTGCCTATTTTTGAATGGTTAACCATTCTACTCTCATTTAGCTACATAGTATTAATCGTAACGAGTATGCAGAAACGTATAAAACGATTTCGGACTGTTCGAAAGGCAAAGATTTAGGGTTAAGTTTAGGATCAGCTTAAGCATTTTTTAATGGATGTGATAAACCCCGTTGTAAATCTATTTAACAGACCTAAGTCTTTGCGGATACATTTTGATACTTCTAATTGAATCGCATTTACCTTTTCCTTTTTATAAAATTGATAGGTTATATACCCGCCAGCATAAGCGATATTGAAGTCTGTTTTACCCAATCCGTTATCAATCTTAAAAAACTTGGAGAGATCTTCAATGAGGTGAGAATAGCCCCAATATTTTTCAGAGTTGTTGTTGTTGTTATTGTTAATATCATTCCCTGAATATAAATTCAGTGTATTTCCAAAGAGGCATCCAATTATTATATCCGGGTAGATATCTCCGGGCTTTGTAAACCCGTGAAAGTCGATGAAAAGGCATTTGCTAAATCGTGAGATACTGGTATCAACCAGTTCCATTACGTTTTTGTGATATAACGTATGAAGTTGCTTTGCAATATATGCATTTTCGGAGTCATGATCATAAGCCTCCTCGAACCTATGAGGTCGATTAAAGTCTATTTTACTCCGGTGAATTTTGCTTAAAATCGAAAACACATTGATATTTTCTCTCCTTAAAAGTTCCAGCAATCCTTTTGCAATAAGATAAGTCCCTTTATCTGCAATTTTATAACCCTTTTTCTTATCTGGTATACACGGAGGTTTTAGATATCCCCCATGGGGGCATGAAAATACGATTGGTACGGACCCTTCCTTTATTTCAAAATAGCGATTAAAGTTCACTTTTTATTCAAATAAATAAATATATAAAATCAAAAATAGTTTGGTATGGTACGCGAAAGTTAGTTGTAGTCTATGGGCACACTAAGGAGTCAGCTCATAAAAGCAATATTTAAATTATAGCAAAATTTAATAGAGTTTAAGACAATGGAATGAAGTAATCAATCAATCTGAATTCCTCAAAAAATAATTAGAGTTCCATTTCAAATAATTAACGCCTCTAGTTGAGAAATATGCAAGAATTAGCAGATGAATATCTTCATAGCTTTCATAAGGATGATAGACTTTACGGGTTGCGATTAGGAAAACCGAATGATGCCCAGCAAATGGTCGACCTTTATATAGACGTTTACGGCTGGGATTACCTCTATCCTTGGGTTTATGATGATACCCAATTTCGGAAGAAATTATCCGATGAAAACCAATTTTGGATAGTTGTAGAACCTCTCGATACCAAAGTAATTTTAGGGGGCGGGGTTCTTGAAAAAATAAATAAATATACTATGTTTGCTGCCAAGTTGGTATGCAAGAGGAAATATCAAGGGCAAGGATTTGCGGGCGTATTGGGAACTATTGGGGTACGATCTTTATACCAACAACATGTCTTTGAGGGAATCCTACGGCTTGAGACGGATATCAGGGCAAAGACCTACAATTCACAGAAGTTTATAGAGCGCATCGGCTGTATTCCTTATGCCTATATCCCAAATTATAATAATTACGCGGATAAAAGGCATTTCGACCTTTCTAAGGGTGAACCTTTTACAACGGGAAAGATAGAGCCCGTCGTTATGTATTATAAGCCCTTTGACAGCCTTTGGGAAAAACGGCTCAACGAAACGGTCTACCTCTACGACCAAGAGAATATCATTTCTGCATATGAGATAGTTTCGAACCATAATAAGCGTGAAATGAAATCCGATACAGTTAAGGTCGAAAAGAAAGTTAAAACCGATGTGGATCATATCAGCCATAAAACTTCGAAAGATTATTATAAAGGGATTGTAAGTATTGTCGGCTATATGAACCAACATGAGATAGAACGGATTTTAAAAACATATTCTAACTGGAATATTATTGAATGGAGGGTTCCCACCTGTTCGGAAGAGGGTCCCTACTTTCAAAAGTTAGCGGTGGATAACCATTTTCACGTGGTTGGATATGATGTATGCTCAACGCAATTTGGAAGCTTTTCCGATACTGTCATTTTCAATTACTTTCCCAACGGAGTTGCCTACTCCCAGTTTGAAGATATTAGCTTGACGCGGAAAAGTAAGCCTTTTGCGGAATTGGTAATGGATTCTCTGGAGAAGTTAATTTAGTATACTCCAGAAAAAGACTGATTTATTCCCTACGCACGGGAATTCTTTTACTTATAATCTCTAAGAATAATTTTTTTAAACTTTTTCTTGGTTAATAATATACTATATATGCAATTTAAAAAGTTACCAATTTAAATATGATACTCGAAAAGCTTTCTGTGCGCCCTATGGGTACGAATGTGTATATCTTCGGCTCTGAGGGTTCAGAAGACGTGGTAATTATCGATCCTGGCGGCGAAGGTCAACGGATCATCGATAAAGTAGAAGAATTAGATGTACATCCTAAGGCAATCCTACTCACTCATGCACATTATGACCACGTGCTTAAAATCGGAAAAGTGAAGCGGCATTTTGATATCCCGCTCATGTATAATAAATACGAATACGATAAGGGGATATATACTCGAAAGGAGGCAGATAAATGGCTCAGTGAAGGGGATACAATAGATGTAGGGGATATTCAATTACACGTGTTAGAAACTCCCGGACATTCGCCGGGCTCACTCTCGTATAATACTAAGGATGCCCGTCAGTATAAGTCGCAAGACATTGATGGGATCATATTTACTGGCGACCTCCTCTTCCGACGAAGTGTAGGGCGCTCAGATTTGAAGGGGGGAAATCAACAAACCCTTTTTCGAAGCATCAAGAAAAAGATTATGGAAAACCCCGATATTACCGATAACTTTCTAATTTGTCCGGGCCATATGGGAATATCTACCGTTGGAGAAGAGAGGAGAAATAATATGTATCGAAAGTACTTCACCTAATTAGTAACATTTCCATTCTCTTTTTTATTCGTTTTTTGTGTTGCCCAGGTGGCTCTCATTAATGCTGTTTTGTAAAATATTGGCTCATCTGCGCTTAAAGTGAGTTTGATCCTTTCTAATTGATGAAATTTAATTTACAATAAGATTTTTATATCAC
>CAZDJH010000178.1:0-7823 GCA_964505645.1 uncultured archaeon
TTCGATGATAGTGTATTGAATCAAGAAATTGTTTCCTCATTGGAAAAAGATGGAAAAAGATGGAACATCTTTTCCATCTTAGTATGCGGTGTTGGCGGTCAAGGAACCGTGTTATTAAGCAAGCTACTGCGAGAATATGGGTTTGCATCCCCTTTAATCGAAAATGTAGTGGGGACCGAAACTCGGGGCGTATCTCAGCGGGGAGGGTCCGTCACAGGCACCGCAAGGTATCTCATTGATAAGCGAATTTACTCCATGGACCAAGGTTATGAAGCGAACGAGTTGATTTCCCCTCTTATCCCTATGAACGATGCCCATTTGGTTTTGGGGCTCGAACCGCTGGAAACCATCCGAAACTTGAAATACATCTCGGAAAAGACGGTTGTGATTATCAATACAAATAGGCGCTATCCTCGAAATGTGATTATCGGCTCCGAGCAAGAAACGGAAAAATATCCCTCGAATGCGCATATTATCAACCTTCTTGACCAATTTGCGCGGAGAACCGTGTCAATGAATTTTAATGAGTTAAGTATGACTCAATTTAATGATTCTATCTATGCTAATATCATTCTGCTTGGAGCGGGCGCTAGAGAGTTTAAGGAGATTTTTTTAAAGGACAAATTAATTGAATTCATTAAAAATAATCTGAAAAATCCTGACATTAACATCCAGGCGTTTCAATTGGGCTATGATTAAATCAGGTTATTATCTCTGACAACAAATATTCGTCAAATCCTTACAATCTTCCCTTAAAGAGGCTATTTAATGCTTTGATCTCATCAAAACAAACTTAAATCACTTGAAAATCAATCTTCAAGCATTTTAACTGAGTTAATGTTTATTTTAATTGGGAATTAATCATTAAAAAAAGATAAAACCATTCACGCTTAAAACCACGACATCTAAAATGTCTTTATGTAAAATGTAACCTTGAAAGTTATTAGCTTTCCCAAAAGTTAAGAGGAGCTTTGCTATACGTTCGCCAGATTCACGAAAATCACGTTGTCCCCTCTGACTACGATAGATCCTAAATCTTCATGCTCTTCGCGCACCGTCCCGCTTTCGTCTTGATATTCAAATATCTGGCTTGTTTCCTCGAGATAGAGGTTCAAATGCTCATCGAAACCTTCTAATCTACCACGGAATAGCCGGTTTCGTTTTACTTTGATTAAAATGACTTCATTAATCGAATCTTTCAAATAATCGATCGGTCTTTGTGCTCTTTGAGAACCTTGTTGTCTTCTTTCCATTAACATTCACTACTATAATAAAATGATATAATAAAATTATATTCTATTGTAATTTAATTATAATATAATAGAATTAAAATCTTTTCATTTCATTTTATTAAAGTGAAGATTTATTCAAAAAATAATTAGTAATTACGATGGCTGAAAATACAATTAATTCGGATGAGAATGATGATCTGAGATGTTGCGTAAAAAATTGCCAGAAAAAAGTCTCCGGTGAACCCATAAAAGTGGGTGAAAAAAGCTTTTGTAAGGTCTGCGGAACAGCCTACTACAGAAGTTTATTGGGGTTATAGAAAAAAAAGAATATAGAAAATCAGCTTTTTTTAAATTCCTCACGATGCTTAATTAAGAGCCAATAGATGTAAAATATAATCCCTCCAAACTTTCTCTTAATGGTCTTCATTGTGTTATTGGTCGTACATAATATTTCATCTACGACTTTTCGCACATTCAATCCTTCAAAAGTGGGTTCAGCGATAAACAGCTTTCCTTTAATGCTTTAATGGCTTAAGAAACTACTTAGAAAAGTGATAACGTACTATCATTCTTTATGGATTTTAGTTATGCTTTAAAGAAGATTATAAGAAAGGAAAGTAAAAGCTCTTAATAAATGAAAGGGATGAGGGCCTTTCGATCCTCTGGATATTCGGGAAACTTTTCGAGGTACCATTTATGGTTACTTCGTGCCCGTGGGGCTAAATTGAAAAAGGTCCAGAGTGCAAAAACTAGCCCGGGGAGGGAGAGAGTCATTATCGCCCATCCCGTCCATTCAGTAATCTCTCCCAAATAGGAGGGGCAACTTACATACTCAAACATACCCCCATAGGGGATCTTAAACTCGTTTTCGCCCGGCTTTCTTAAATTTCTGATTATATGGTCTGAATGGGCGTGAATGGAAAATCCAGTAAAGAAAATAATTACTCCAACGATAAAAAACGGCGTTAAGAGCCATGAAGTCTCATAATAATGAATACTGTTAATCCATCTGCCTTGGATGTAAGCATTTGCCGTATTGAATAACATCCCAAAAATTATAACCATCCACGGCATTTCATGCTTTCCTCTGATTAAAATAGGAAATATAAAGGTTCGATAGCCGTAATGCATCAAAAAAAGCATGCTAAAAATTAGAGTGGGTATTGAGTTCTGATGATCTCCAATAAGAAAAAGGATGAGGTACACGATAAACACAGGTAGTTCCATAATGATCCATCCGAGCTTGTCCGACTTGATATCCCCTAATACACCCCAAATCTCTTTTAATCTGCCTTCGTAATGCTGCCCGTACCCTGCAGTCGTAAAAAATAATGATATAAACACCCCTACACCTATAAGAACCATTCCCAGCATAAACCAATAAAAAAAACTTATTTCAAAAGGGGTCATCATATAAATTGAAATGCAATAAAGTTTTAAAAACCTTTATAATCCTCACCAGTTTTTAGCCCTAATATCTAATGTATTGAATATACATACTAATCTGAGATGGAAAAAATAGAGCGGAGGTAAAATAAGAATAATAGGGTAAATGTCTTAATAAAAAAGACTTAAAAGCAGGCCCGGAGGGATTTGAACCCCCGAATCCCCAGCTTAGGAGGCTGGTGCCGTATCCACTTGGCCACGGGCCTTTCAAACGTTCCTATTTTCTTTGATTTTAGAGAGTTAAATGACCAATAATACTAAAATGAAACCCTTATACACTAATTTAATTAAGTAATGAATCATAGTATTTATAATGAGAGGATCAATAGAATGGATCTATTTTTTTTGAAATGCCCACAACCTTTTCTCATCTTTTATGTAAAAATGTAAACTCACATAATAATACAAAACTAAAAAATATAAATAGAACAACTCTCATAAATTATATACAAATATATAATGGAATTAAGGGTATTTCAAAAATGGTTTTATTTCAATTTAATTTGGGACAATTCATTCAAGTCTTTATCATTCAAGGGATAATCGCGCTGTTCTTTGTTTATTTAATCTTTAGGATATTGAACCGAGGCCAGAAGAGAATAAATCTCTTATTTGCCTTAAGCTATGTGTTTGTTTTAATTGGATTAGTAAATAATATGATTTATTCCTTCATCAGAAATGAGCCCATTCTTATCATTATGAACTTCGTTACGAACTTTTCCATTACGTTTGGGCTTATATTCTTGACACTCTTTAACTTGATATTATTTTATTCTGAAACAAGGATCGATACAAGGAAACAAGTTGTTATAATAGTTCTATATGGGGCTATTCTCTTTTTAAAGGTCCTTTTCTTGCCTTTTGGGGGCCTTAGTGCAAATGAAACAACGAACTGGAGAATTTTATGGTCTTTTCCATACTATCTTTATGTCACGCTGGTGATCACGATCGGTTCGGTTATTCCGACATTTTATTTATCCTTTCGAATTTATTTTGAAATGAAGGAGCCTGAATTAAAGAAAAAATGGATATTTTTTATTATCGGAGCTTTGGGGATTATTATCTATATGTATGGGGTATTTACTGTGGACCTTTTTAATGATATGCTTATCCGCTTTATATGGACTTTAATTTCTTTAACAATTGTCCTTTGGGTCTATTTGATGTATTATGGGGTCGGCAGACAATTAACCTCGCAATAATTATCAAGTTTCTTTTTTTGTTTAATATAACAGCTTGAAATACCATTATTACTTAATAATCCATAAATAAGTGAACTTGATAACGGAGATTTAAGTTATACGTAATTTGAGTAAAAATAAATAAAAAATAAGTTAAAAACTAAAAGCCTGAATAAAAAATTATGAATTTTTTCAGGTTTTAAAATGTTAAAAAATTTAGATTAATTGAAAAAAAGAACAGAGCGGGTTTACATTTGTTGCAAGATTTCATTTGCTCTGGACTTAATAGACTTTCGAGTCCTTTTCTTCGCATTATACCTCTTTCGGGCGCGCCTTCTCCAGCGCTTTTCCCATGAAGGAAATCCGCGCTTAACAAATCGCTCCCGATTTGGAAAATCTTCGCAGACCCAATTAAATTGGGTAAAAAATCTGCCTTTATAATCATCTACGTCCATTTTAGATTCTATTCCTAAAGTCCGTAAATGAGAAAAAAATCGATCTTCAACAGCATCTTGTAATTTACCTTCCACAATTATAGGTGAATGGTGAAAACCTATTTCCTTAATCCATTCCCTTACTAAATCGAAGCAATTGCCTCGACAGAGCAGGATTCTATCCTTTTCTTTATTGAAGTGTAAACTTTGTAAACCATCTTTCACCGCATTTAAAATTGCTTTTTGCGGTCTCTTTCCGTTCCTGTTTTCTTTATTGTATAATCCCACTGGAATACCTCTAAAAATAATATTCCCTGTGGATTTATTATGAAAACCGATAAATGCATCGCCCACAAGATCTCCTGTGCCAGCATCATCGATTTCAATTGTTCGTCCATTCCATTCTTCAACGTCTTCCGTTGAACTAACTTCCAAATTGTTTCACCTTCGAAATTTCAATTGATTGTTTTATTATGTTATGTATTTTGTTATTTTCTTTGTAACATTGTCTCTTATATTAATAAATAAATCATTTTTATTTAATTCTTGGTTTTAATACTTAAAAATTTTAATCTTACACATTAAATATATAAATTAGATTAATTAATCTTTAAAACACTAATCAAATAATCTCAAAAGAGAAAGCTTTAGAAAGACTTATATTAAGGTCAAGATTTTATTGTATTATTATTGATATATGAATGGAATGAAGTTTTTTAATTGATATTATGGCTAAATGCTCGGTCTGTAATGCGGAATTAGGTTCAGAGGATACAAGAACGTGTGAATATTGTGGAAAACCCGTTTGTAATAATTGCATTGAAAAGGGCAAGTTGTTAATTAATGATGAAATGGGGATATGGATGTGCCCAAGATGCGTAAAGGAATCTCTGAAGTGGGAAAATAATCATTGAACCTTATGATGCCTGCAATATTGTACGAAAATCTCAGGGTTAATGGCTCTCCCGTTAGATAAACCACCTAGACCCTTGGTTATTTCCTCTGGAATGGGGTTATTTCCGAGTGATAACCAGGCCAAGTTATTTAATGTTTCGAGCCCTCGAATCTCGGTGATCTGGTTGTTTTCAAGGTATATCCATCCTAAATGTGCAAGATCTTCAAACCCTTGAATTTCTTTTACATTATTATCTCCAAGATATATTTTATTGAGATTAATTAATTGGTCTAAATTTTTAATTTCGCTGATCTGATTTTGAGAGAGTCCCAAAGTTGTCAATTTTTTTAAGGAACTAAGCCCCTCTATTTTGCGAATTCGGTTGACACCTAGAAATAATATTTTTAAATTAGTTAATTTGCTAATTCCCTCAATTTTGGAAATACAATTCTTACTAAGATTTAGTTCTTCCAACTTTTTAAGTGTATTAAATCCTTTCAAATATTTAATCCTATTTTGTGAAAGGTCTAATACCTTTAAATTGAGGTTAGCCCCGAGACCCCTAATTTTGGAGATATAATTACCATCAAGATATAATCTTTCTAAATTCTTTAACGTCTCAAGCCCCTTTATCTCGTGAATTCTATTTTTACCAAGGTATAAATTTTTCAAATTAAATTGTGTTTCAAGCCCTCGAATCTCTTTAATTCGATTGCTGCTGAGATATAACCCTCGTAAACTTTTCAGCCCTTCAAGACCATTAATCTCTGAGACTCGGTTACCATGGAGGTCTAACTTTTTTAAATTCGTTAGATGTTCAAAGTCTTGAATCTTAGAAATTTTATTGTAATCAAGATATAATTCGTCTAAATCTGTAAGGTCTTCAAACCCCTCGATCTCAGAAATTTTTACTATTCCAAGATTAGATAAATTTAATTTCTTATTATTTATATCAATTCTTTTTCCTTTTACAACCACATATTGCACTTGTTCCCCTTCCTCCCACGCTATTCTTTCTAAAAATAAAGTTTAAAAAAATTAGGCTAATTGAACGCTACAAGGAAATACTGCTGCTTTTAACTCATTTCCGTGCATATTTTCCAACTCGTGTATGAGATCATCTATTTCATCAAATAGCTTCACAGATTCAGGAAAGAAATGGTTAAGATCATGTTTGGAAATGTTTTTAGAGTAGAATAACACATTGCGACGTTTCACAAACGCCCTCCAGACAATATTATCTCCAAAATTAGAGTATAATTTTGCCCCTGTTTCTCCAATTAAACTATGATACCCCCTACCTTCATATGCTGATGACATTAAAACAATCGTACCTTTCCGTTTTAACATCTTATTGGGTGCGGTCATCAAGAAGTTAAAACCCTTTGCTGCTTGATTAAGTTCGGAATCCTCGGGAAATAGGTTAAAAAACGCAACATCATTATCTAAAGTGACTTCTGTCTTATAAAATTCATTTCCTATTTCCATAGATTTCCGATGTGCAAGTTTGTAATGACCAGAAGTTATTGCTCCAATATTTCCTTCTTCGGTTAGAATTACGTTCACGGAAAAGTCTAGTCCTACTTTATCGGCTATCTCTTCGATATCTTCCCTAACACCCGTCATTCTGCCAATTCCTGCACCAATCCCCCGCATGGCCGCGGAGTGATTTGCTTCTAGGGTTTTTATACCGCATACTCCGGGCAAAACCATCTTTGCTCCACCCCCAAAACCCGCGAGAGGATGCGGAATAACACCCCCGATTGAGATCTTTAAATCTGCCTCGTGATATGTTTTATTAATATGGATAGGTGTGCCAATCTCGGATTCTCCTAATTCAACTAAATTTTCATAAGGATGATGGTTTTCTATATTAATAGTATCTACAATATCTTTCCCTAATTTTAAAATACAATCATGACGATTCATGGGTTTATGGGCACCTAAAGCAAGTAAAATCGTAATCTGAGACCGTTGGATACTGGCTTTTTCTAATTCTTTGAGGACATAGGGCATAATCTTATAAATAGGAGTAGTTCTGGTCATGTCATCGACCACGATAACAATTTTCTCCTTTCCCTTGGCTAACTGAGATATTCTTTCCGTTCCAATGGGATTCATTATGCTTTCTTCGATTTTATCATCATCTATTTCCAAAGTTCCATTCATTCTACATACCGATATGTCCCAATTGTCTGGTAGGTTTATTTCCAAATGGGAAGGTTCTCGCCACGCAGCCCATGGAATTTTTATGGTAGTCATTCTTTTTAATCTGATTATTTTTAATAAATTTTTATTTCAAGTCAATATTGGTTATTTTTTTTCATATATATTTCTTTTGCTTCCTAAATTTACTCTATACTATATATTTACTGATTTCAACCCCTAAAACGGGAAATTACTTCGGTATTTGTCCAGAATACTTAATTATAAAAAATTCATTTTAATATACTCTTTTACTTTACTCTATTCGATTTTTTGTATAATTAATATCTAATGATGATTAGCGTTTAGATCCTTTTAAGTTCTATGGAATTCTGGGGTGAATTACTCGTATTGATTAGATTGTTAATTGGAAAATTGTCATCAGTAATTAAAAAATGACACAAAATCAGTAATTAAGTGACATTAAAAT
>CAZDJH010000179.1:0-7762 GCA_964505645.1 uncultured archaeon
AACGCTTAGCGGACTCGTAGGAATCCCCGTCCTTTAGGGCGGGGAGACTTCAACTCATTTATTAGTAATAATTAAAAACTTTTCAATATTTTTAAAAAATCTTTATCACTTTTAATGCGAGAAAACTCACCCCGTGAGGGGTCAGATGATTCGCATAGTAATTTACTAATCTAAAGTACCACTTGCTTTTAAATGCTTGCCATATGATATATATCTTATAATATTATTAAAATATTTTTAAAACTGAGTTATCTTATTAAAGTTCATAAAAGTTCATATTTTTCCGCAATTTCCAAGAAAGCGTTGGTAAAATGCTTAACTTGAGCCCAAGAAAGCCCAAAGGTATTAAATTTGATTTCCTTGGAAATCCCTGGAAGTAGCCCGATGACGCCCCTGTCTTTAAATTCATCTCGAAGGAAAAAGCCTCTGCGTTTATGCGATTTAGCTACTTTTTTGAAACATTCAGTTTCTACATTAGTCAAGGGGTGGATTTTCGGTAGTTTCCCTAAAATTTTCAAGTCGTTTATTTCTTGAATTTTTTCAATCACATAGTTCGCTTTCTTTGATTCTTCCTCTACATATTTTTGCTGCGTTCTCCGGACAATCGTGGGAAAACTGGCCATAAGGGTAATTAAAGGGGCCCCATATACCGGTGGGCAACCCATAAATGTGCAAATCTTATTTGAAAAGGATTTATTGGTCAGATTGCCCTCAATTTTTGAATGAACCATTACATCATCATAATATTTATCTTTAAATCCCAAAAGTCCGATAGGACCAGAGGATGCCATGGATTTATGACCACTACACGCAATGAAATCGATGTTGGACTCTTCGCAATTTATCGGTAAAATTCCCCCCGAATACGCCGCGTTTAACAAAAAGGGAACCTCATAATTTCTACAGATCTCACCTATTACCCCTGGGTCGTTATAATTACCATATTTATAATCCACATGGGTTAAAACTACTAATAAGGGCGGTTGCCTTTCTCGTTCAATCACTTGATTTATTATTGCTTCATAATCCTTACCCCTAAGCTGAAATCTAGGGTATCCCCTGTTTGGAACTTCTACTGCTTTCAAATTATTAGTTTCAACTGCTAAATAGGTGGTATAATGGGCTAAACTATCGACCACCACGGTCTTCCGCTCGGGATACCGCTTAGAAAGGACTTTCATTGTGATTTGTTTTGCCTTTCGAGCGGCCGCTGTTGGCATTATATTTTCTATACCCAAAAACGTTGCCATATCTTTTAAAAAATCAACAACCGGGGGATTTTCTATCTTATCGATCCTCCCTTTCAAACAATTATCACATAGGCTATATCCGTCGCCGAAGGAGACTAACGATTTATAGGCTTCTGGGGTTAAGATCCCGCCCCTTTGAATGGGATGGATATTAATGAATTCCTCATTAACATTGCGACTTAAATTTGAATACTTCTGCCTTAACTCATGTATATTGTTTAAGTTAGTCAAGACTAATCTCAACTGAATGAAGTGATATTTAAAGTAGATAGTTAATAGTAGAAATTAACATTAATCATGACTCGTTTATTTATAATATAATATAATATAACATAAAATGTAAAAATTAATTGAATGTAGACTATGATTATACCTTCACCCAGAAACGGGAAAAAGCCTAAAATACATGAGTCTGTTTTTATAGCACCGAATGCTACAATTATAGGCGATGTAGAGTTAGCCGAGGGCGTAAATGTGTGGTTTGGAGCGGTCTTGAGGGCGGATTGGGGGACAATTAAGATTGGTAAAAATACAAGTGTCCAGGAAAATGTTACTATCCACGTTGAAATTGGAAAATCCGTTATTATTGGCTCCGAATGTATTATTGGCCATCATGCGATGCTTCATGGCCCTTGTAAAGTAGAAGATGGATGCATTGTCGGTATAGGCTCCAATCTCTTACATAATTCTAAATTAGGGAAAGGTTCCGTGTTGGCTGCTGGGGCAGTCTTACTCAATAAAGAGATACCTCCTAGAAGCCTAGCAGTGGGTATTCCCGCATCAACAAAGAAAGAAGGGATTTACACCGGAAAATTACAGGGTGCTCTAAGTTCTGGAGAATATGTTGAAAACGGGAATGCCTTCAGAAAATACTTCGAAGAAAACCCCGATTCCCCAAAATTTTAACCTTTTTTTATTAATATAATTATAATACAATGAAAAAACAAGAAATTCTAACCTTTTAGATCCAAAACCCCTTTACTGGGAACATATACATCTTTCATTCTTTACAACTCGAATCTTATCAAATGTCATGTTCAGTAAATCGACCATTAATAATTTATTCTCTAAGTTTGGCAGACCTAATGCGGTTTTAATCACTTCTATAGCTTCTAAGGTTCCTAAGACTCCTGCAGTACCACCAATTATCGGTAAAGGTGGTTTTTGTTTCTCCTCTTCCCTCTTACTATATACACATTCATAGCAAGCACTGGATTCGGGATTAATTGTCATTATTTGACCGTAAAAATCCTTTATTCCTGAAATAACGCACTGAATGTTGTTTTCAACTGAAATTCTATTGACTAAGAATTTTGTGGCCATGTTATCGCTACAGTCCACGATAAAATCAATATCTTTTATATATTTTTGAATTGATTGTTGATCTACATATTCTTTATGCGCTTGAATTTTTACATTGGAATTAAGGGCAGTTAACTTTTCACTAGCAACCTGAACCTTATCTTGACCGATATCCTGCTCACTATAAAGAACTTGGCGCTGCAAGTTAGAGAGTGAGACATTATCGTTGTCAATAAGTATAAGTTCACCAATTCCCGCGGCAGTAATATAATACGAAAAGGGTGAACCTAGTCCCCCCACACCAATTTGAAGAACTTTGAGTTTTCCCAGTTTTTCCTGTCCCTCTTCTCCGATCCATTCAGAGAGCATTTGGCGTGAATATCGAACCTTTTCTTGCTTATCTAACATTTTACTTTCACTTTTTTAATTAATTAAATTATTTCTCCGGAGATTGTTAATAACTGTTCCATTTCGATTAGGATCATCCCCAGGTCCGCGTTTATTTTTTTCGCGATTGTGGCTAAAAGGATTTTATCGTTCATCATCATTAATATTTGTAAATCATCCATTTCTACGGATATATGAGCTACCTCCTCTTCTTTAAACGATTCGACCGCAGTTTCCAGAGATTTATGCAAGGATAACGCGATTGCCCCAAACTCCCTCTCATCAATCTCTCTTGGCAGGTGAGACGTTATTAAAAGCCCTTTATGATCTACGATCATTGCCCCGATTACGGACCGCATAATGTCCAATAATTTCCGTAATTCTATATTTAATTTATTAATCTTGGTTGGATGCATAACTATTTCCAATTTCAAAACAATATAAAATGAATGAATATTTAGAAACGATACGATATAAATAAATGAAAGTCTTTTTCTTCTCGCGCTGTGTTGCCTTTTACTTACTGTAGAACGATTTATTTCCGTTTGATGGGCGTGTTCGGTTTCTCCAGCTTGGATTTCTCAATTTTGCTGAACGTCCGAAGCCACAGCTAGCACAATATCCCCTTCTTCTATTAAATGAATGCTTTCCACATCTTCGACATGTAGTATGTGAAGCCGTCTTATTTTTCTTTCCTTTACTTGGTGTTCCCTTTCCCATAACTAATCACCCCTCTTTTTCTTCATTTTCATTTGATTCTTGTTCCTCTTCGGAGTCATTTCCTGTGAAGATAAGCTTCTCCCTACCCTGACCTACGAAGATGATTGAACCGCCCCGGATGAAAACAGTACCAAGGTTCTTGCTTCGCTTGCCTCCCCTTCCAAAATAAATCTCTTTTGCGTCTTCTACGATCAAATTCATATAGTTGTCAAACTTGATAAGCTTTCCGGTGAGGTACGTATTCCAGATCTTTAATTTAATGCGTATTTTCTGTTTTAGAATTGCTTTGCTCAATGTTCTTGAAATTGCCACTATTTAAAACCTATTAATTATTAATTAAGTCGTAAAAAATAAAAATTAAATAAAGTTGTATTAAAATATGTTTCAAAATTTAAATATTTTAGGATATATCCCTAAAAAAGTAGATGAGAAGCCCTAAGAAAAGATTTCCATAGTTTTTAAGAAGTGAAAAATATTTTAAAGTTTAAGGATTTTAACTATAAAGATATAATATAAAGAATTGAGTCATTATAAATGGAAAAAAAAATTGCTATTATTGATTCATGCGTAGAAGTTCCCGAAGAAATCTTTTTGGCGGGGGGCTTAATACCTTTTCGCCTATTTGGGGATCCTTCCTTATCTCCTTTAAAAGCCGATGAGCATATACCAGCAACCCATTGCGTGTGGTCTCGGAATATCTTAGAGCAAGGTCTTCGGGGGCTTCCCAAAGATATTGTAGGCTTAGTTTCAGTACATGGGTGCGATTGTATGAATAGACAATTCGATATTTGGTTGGATAATGTCGATCTGGACTTCATGTACTTTCTAAACTCTCCACTGAAGCATAATGAGGCGGCCAAGCAATTCTTTATTCAAGACATGAAGGAATTGATCGCCCAATTGGAAAATAAATTCAATATTGAAATTACTCCCGATAAAATTCAGGAGAACATCAAATTACTAAATAAAATTCGAGAATTATTGAAACAGATTTCAGAGTACAGAAACGATATGGTCTTAAAGTATTCTGAACTTCATAAACTTATAAAGAAGGTGCTCACGATAGGAAAAGAGGAAGCATTAGAACTATTAAGTGATAAACTGGATGAGCTTAAGTCGAGAAAATCATTCAAACGACCTGATTTAAAGAATATTTTACTCACAGGGTCGGTATTAGATGATACCGAATTTATTAAAAACATAGAAGAGGAGGGATTTCACATCATTGTCGATGATTTATGTTTAGGCACCCACTATTTTTGGGACCAAGCAAATGAAAGTGGGGATCCATTTGAAGCAATTGCTGATTATCACTTTAATAAACCAATTTATTCCACAAAAGTCCCCTCCCATCGAAGGTATCAGTATATTGAAAAATTAATAGATATCTATCATGTGGAAGGCGTAATCAACATCGCACAAAAATTTTGCGAGTCAATTCTTTATGATCACCCATTCTTGAAAAAAAAGTTAAAAGAAAAGGAAGTTCCCTACCTTTTTGTGGAAAAGGAATACAATAAGGAGGCATATCAACAATTATCGACCCGTTTTGCTGCCTTTTACGAAATACTATCATAACTAATACTTAAAAAGTGAAAACAATGTCAGAAAGTCAACCAAAAGAAGAAAAGAAACGGCATAAGATGCTTGATGCCACCAAATCCCTAAAGAACATTATGGGACGCCATTATTTAGCAATAGAACAAGCCTATCGAGATGGGAAACCAACTGCTTGGGCAACATCTGGCTCTCCCGTAGAACTCTTGTATACGATGAATGTGCAGCCTATGTTACCCGAAAACTCCGCCACTATGTCGGCAGCGCAGCATATCTCCAAAGATTTAATTGAATTAGCGGAGCAACAAGGCTTTTCCTATGATCTTTGTTCTTATTTTAAAACGAATATTGGCGCAGTTTCTAAAGGGATAAATACCTTTAAGGGTGGAATTAGGAAACCCACATTTATGCTGGCTACTGATGTGATATGTGATACGCACGTGGATTGGTTTCAAACGCAAGCAGAAAGAATGAATGTCCCAGTATATATCATTGATGTCCCTCATATAGTCAGCAATACGAACCAAAGCCAATATGAGTATTATAAAAATTATGTGCAAGAACAATTATGGGGGTTATTAGATTTTATTGAAGAGCACACCGGTAATAAGTTAGATATGGAGCATGCTCGGGAAGTCGCAAAGAATTCCTATAAATTGGGGATTTTATGGCAGAAGATCTTCGAGCTCCGAAAAAATGAGCCGTGTCCTATTTCTACGCGGGATACTTTCGGGGGGCTATTTCCACTTTTTACGATGCCAGGGCTCAAGCCTCCGATACGCTTGTATAGGAGGATGTATAGGGAAGCCAAGGAGCGCGTTGATGAGGGAATAGGTGCGATCGCAGACGAGAAGTTTCGATTGATTTTTGGCGGAATACCCTTCTGGTATAACCTCAAATTCTTTTCTAAATTGGAGAAGTGGGGTGCCATTATAGTTTACGAGACTTATACCTATGCATTCTCAAAATATATGAACCCTAATGTGACTCGTGAAATGATATTAAACAAACCAATTGAATCGATGGCTGAACTCATGTTGAGCTTTTGGTATATTTATGATCTGGAAAAACGAGTTAAAAAGTTCAAGGAAACCGTAGAGGATTGGAAGGCGGACGGGGTTATCCTCCATAATAACATGTCCTGCAGACCAAATACTTGCGCAATGTACGATTTAAAACGGCATTTACAAGAAGATCATGACATTCCGGTGCTCATTATTGATGCAGATCAAAATGACCCACGTAAATTTAATGAGCTCCAATTGGAAAACAAACTCGAGAGCTTTTTTGAGCTTTTAGAACAGCGGAAGTAACTCATGTTCTAAAGAGAAAGTAATCCAAACAAACCCTTTCAATTGTGTAAAAACTCCATACAAAAAAACCAAGTTAACCTAATTTTGGACTTATAAGAATTTAGGTTATGAAAATAACGATGAGAACTTATCATCTAAGCTTTTAGTCAGATCTCCCAAAATTTCCGTGATAAAAGGTTTAAATTCTTCGAACTGGTCGATGGATGAAGTATCGGTTCCCTTATAACGCTTAACGAATTCATCCAAAATAGTTGTTAATAATTCGATTACCCGTTTTTTGGACTTTTCGGATATATCCCGCTTTCTATCGGCAATAACAAACGCAAGTAGGCTGGATAATCCAGAATTGGCGGTCATCATCTTACCTTTTTTGAATATCATCGCATATTTATCGCTTTCAAAGTATTCCACTGAAGACATTACACTTTCCGCATAGGAAATGAGACTACTAATCAACGCCCCTTTTGAGATATCATCGATATCCCCACTTCCCGAACTAGAATAATGGACAGAAACCAGAGGAATACCCTCCTTTACTAATCCTATTTCATATATTCGCATTATATTGTGTATTTTTTCTATTTTTTTGGTAAGACTCGCTTCGATTAAGAAATTGAATTTTTATGCCAATTTACATTTTGATTAAAAGATCTTATCCTTTAGTGATTGAAACCTGGATTTAGTCAATTCTTTGACTTTTTCATCAAGGAAGGAATTAAAATCCGTAAATTGATTTACATCTGAAAATGATTTAACATCTCCAAATCTATCCTTGAACTCTTTAATGATCTCATCTAATAGTGGTTTTATTGTCTTATCAAATACCTTTCCGAAATTTTTTTCTTGACCCAAGATCAAATAGGCATAAATGTCTTCATTATTAATCCGATCCTTTTTAAAACTAATCAGCTTTTTTTTCATTTCGAAATATTCTACATGAGAACTAAGTTTTTCGGCAAATGAGAGGATACCTGAAATATAGGCGCTTTTAAAAATATCTTGTTGCTCTTGATCTCTTACTTGATCTTCGCATTCTTCATCTAATTCCGAATATTTTTTACATGAAAGAGGTACACCACTTGCGATTATTCCAGCTTCTATTACGTTCATATTGTAGGTAATCCCCAAAAATTATAATTAATAATCTAATAAGATTTCTTTGTTATATATATTATGATTAGGACTTATGCGTTTTTTATTTTTACTTTTTTAATATCTCAACTTTTTTCATCC
>CAZDJH010000180.1:0-7740 GCA_964505645.1 uncultured archaeon
TTAGCAACATTAATAATATAGTATACTATTAAAATTAACATTTCTTATATTTTCTTCTATTCTATTACTTTCAAACAATATATAACTCAATTGGAAAATATTATTAGTAATCGTAAGGGATATTTCTGATACATCTTTATATGAAATAGAGGAGTGGTCTGAAAATCCTTAAATACGAGTTTAAATATACTTCATATATCAAAACATAACTTTATCGATAACTTTTATTGGGGGCAAATAAGATGAGCAGAGATACCATAACCTCCTTTCGGGGGGTAAATCTTACTGAACATGATGCTAAGGTGCTGAAAGAGCTGGAAGCATCAATAGGGAAGCAATTATCGAACGTTAAGTGGGTCACTTCTTACAAGTCTATTTGTTTTAGCGTAGCAAGTAATAGGGTTTCTGGACTTGGCCTTTGCTCTTGCAATCTTTCGACCTTTCCAGAGTCCATAGCAAGGCTGACCTCTCTTAAAACGCTTCGGTTGGACTCCAACAAGATGGAAAAGCTTCCAAGGACGATAGGAGCGCTCGATTCACTCGAAGATCTCCATTTAAAGAGTAATAGACTTTCAACCCTTCCCGAGGCAATAGGACAGCTATCATCACTCGATAGGCTTTATGTGAGCGACAATTTCCTTTCCACGCTCCCCGAGGCAATTGGTCGGCTTAAAAAATTAAGTACATTAGATTTGAGGTATAATGATCTGAAAGCCCTCCCCGAGGCTATAACCAATTTAAAGTCTCTCTCACGACTTGATATAAGAAATAATGCTATTGAAACACTCCCTGAGTCCATAGGGGCGCTTACATCACTTAAATACCTCGAACTATCAAATAACAATCTTTCAAGCATTCCAGTTTCGATAAGAAATCTCTCCTCTCTTGGTTTTCTGGACTTAGCAAATAATAACCTTAAAACGTTCCCCGAATCTTTAACCTACTTAAAATCCCTATATCATCTGGATCTAGAAGATAATTATATTGAAGCCGTCCCCGAGTCCCTACAACAATTATCAAATTTGAATTCCTTAAACTTGTGGGATAATTTTCTAGATTTCTCGATAGAACCATTTCTTAAAAGACTAAAGCATTCCATTAAACATTTAAAATATGAAATAAGGAAAGAATTTAAAGTTAATAAGCATCTCTCATTGCAATGGAAGGCGGGACGAACGCATATCTATATAGATGGTGAAATTTTTAGAACTTGCAGTTCTCTCCTTTTCAATATCGAAAAAGATTACGCCTATAAATATGAAACGATAAAAAGCATCGATGAGGCTATGGAGATTTACACTCATCAAGACCACTTAGAAGGTATTGAATTATCCTCAGAAACTGAATTTTGGGGCCACTGTTCTAATCTTCAAGCGTGGGCAGAATTTGATTATGACACGCGATTATTAGATATGAGGCTGGCGTTTCCGCTCTTAAAGGTCTTAACCGATTTGGGAGATCCTATAGCGCGAAAAGTTTTTAAAGAGGAAATTGCTAAGAGATACAATAAAGGAATTTCGTCAGTACGTACTTTCTTATTGAAACAAGGATATTTGAATTACTTACCCAAAGAGGAGTTAGATTCAATCGGCATAGAGTATGTTGAGCTCGATAATAAACCCATTGTTGTAGTAAATAAATCTCTTTCGCTATATAAACGTAATATAGAGGAACTTTCCGAGGTGAAAGGTTTATACGATTTAGAATCGCTCGAAAAGCTTAACTTGAGCTCAAATAACCTCAAAACTATTCCAAAGTCTATTGAAAACCTCACATCTCTTATCGAGCTTAAAATATACGGTAATCAACTGTTTTATATTTCGGATTCGATCGGAAATCTCAAATCGTTGGAAGTCTTGGATTTAAATGATAATTATCTAAAAAAACTCCCGGATTCCATTGGAGATCTTTCCCAATTGAAAATTTTAGATTTATCAAAAAACCATTTATCCCAACTACCAAAAACAATGGAGAACTTAACTTCCCTCCAAAAATTAATGTTAAATTTAAATAAAAACCTTCAGAACCTTCCCGAATGGATAGGAAACCTCAAATCACTAAAAACATTAAATTTATTTGGTATTAACCTCCCATTTGTTCCTGATTCTATCGCGAGCCTTACTTCACTGGAAGCATTGAATTTAGGCTCGAATAAGATAAGTGGTCTGCCAGAATGGATAAGCAACCTACGTTCCCTCAAGAAACTCTCTTTAAGAGATAATTCTTTACCTATCTTCCCGAAGGCCATCAAACATCTCAAATTACTTACAGAGTTATATTTAAGCTCAAATAAAATATCAACTCTACCAGTATGGATAGGAAAATTAAGCTTACTTGAAAACTTATGGATAAATAGAAATAATTTGAGTTCCCTCCCAAAAGCAATGCTAAAGCTACCACACCTTGAAACTTTAAATGCCTCAAATAATCCTTTAGACGCTTCGGGAAAAGAAATCCTCATAAAATTGTCTGATCAATGTTATATAACGCATAACGAACCGAGCTTTTATGAAAGCTTGTTTTGAATATTCAATTAATTATCTCTTATTGTTTTGAAACTCTTGTTTAACTTAAAACTCTTTTAAAAGATATTATTGCATATTTCATAATATATTATTGCTCTACTCACCACAATCCAGGCATTTAATGCAAGTTCCGAAATGGAGACCCGATTATCTGAAAGTGCTAAGACCGATTCTGAAAAGTTGACCTTTTGAAATCCACCGATAATTATAACATACTCTTTTGAGGGATCTCTTTCGTAGAGTTTGGAATAAGACGTCAACTTACCTCTCTCTGTGAAAATGAGAATTTCCGAGTTATTAAATTCCCTAATTTTTTCTTCTAAAGATTCTTTTACGGGCGAAATTAAATATTTATTAGGTATTTTAATCCCATTATCGATTAGGGCCTTCGCCATCAAACCTTTAAACCGGATGTAGTTTTTAGCGATTCTTATTTCTGGATTAAACTCAAATATCCTATTTTTGATAGTATGCATATAAATCCTAAGGTTCCCCGATTTATTGAGGGGGGATCCGAGCGCGTTTAACAAGCAAAGGTGAGCAATGTCGGGCCTCCCGCGTTTTTTACGATTCTTGAGTCCTTTCATAGCGGAATGATGAAGCGCATTGTCCAATAATTGGGATGAATAGTTATGCATTGAAAGGTTCCGTTTTACTGCCGAATGAGTCCGTATGCGTTTGGGAATGAGTTCCACTCCGCATTCCACAAGGAAAATATTGAGCATATGTATATACTTTGGTTTTTTTAAGATATTAAACTTTTTCAACTGTTGATAAAAGGCCATCTAAATGGCCTCTGTATGTAAAAACTCGGTCCTCAGAGTTCAAGGTCCTTATCGAAGGGTTTAACATAATGATTAGCAAAGAAATTAAAGAGGTCATTATTACGATGTTAGATTTTGAGGATACCGGTATATCTTCGAATTTTCGATTATTTTGAAGGCTCATTTATGTTGGAAACGGAATTTCAAAAAGGGTTGGGGGTAAAAATTTGGAATAAAGCTAAATATATTGATTGATAATATAATCTGAATTTTCCAAAAAACCCTAAAAATTTTAATAATTTAATCCTAATTTCGTCTAAATACCATTATAATTGAAGAGAAATTTGATTCCCTATATTGAACCCGAGCTCATGTTCTCTGAGATAAGATTCTCCTGCTTGTACCCCTTCACGACCCAAAATGCGGTTCGCCTCGTGAGGATGACCACAATTTTCATGGGCTACGATCCCCGAGACTTGAGGTCCCAATATTAGATCGATCTCTCCCTCCGGTGGCTTACTGGCTTTCGTAATAATCTCCGATAAGATATTTACATTTTCTCTTACTCTTGATTCCAAATCCCAAGATAATAACTCATCCCAGCCCGCAGATGTTGCATATGTATTCATCATCTGCTCATTTTTTCCTCCCGCGACTATTCCAATTATCACAAGAATTAACGCAACCCGCGGTATATGACTGGTTATTTTTGTTCCCTCGTTGGTGGTAAAGTAACTATTTCGCTCCTCAGTAATAAGCACGAAAACATGAAAAAATTGAATAGGGTACTCTTCGTTAAAAATCGAAACAAAATTCTTAAGAAAATCGATTCGTTCATCTAAAGAAACATTCATTGGGTTGATTTTGTATTTGCTAGACCATTCGGTCTCATAGACCTCTTCTTCACCCATTTTAATGGGTTTCTTCCTTTGCCGAGCATTTCTCTTTGCTCCATTATATGCCTTATCAACCGTATCTCTTATGGCGTCCCGAGATAGCGTATTAGTTGAGGCCATTGCCATCCCTCCATCTGCTAATAGTCTCACATTCAATCCCAACTTACGGGAAAATGCATCTGCTGTTAATTCAATTGGTAGATTTCCTATATGGAGCTTTCCATTGAGAAACGAAATGGTGTCTCGCTTATTTTCCTCGAGCCGAACCTCCGCATACTCAAGGGGCTTTTTTTGAGCATAGTTTAACGCATATTCGGCCAAATTCATAAATTCTTCCATAAGTAGAAATCAGATATATACTTTTTATACTTTCTTTTTTGAAATTTGCTAATTTAAAGCTTTTAAAAATTGAGAAAAAAAAATTGAAAGTAAATATAGAAGTTAAATTTTTAAGCTTTTTATTTTCTCTTGGTGAGCGTCGACTCTATCCGGAGTTAATTTATAATACCGCCAGAATAAGATTGTTCCGATAAGCATCGCAATACCGGGGATTAAAGCAAAATGTAATTGAACCCCGAATATGGCTAATGGGGTTTGTGTCTCTGATCCAACTTGAAATCCCGTCAACAAATGCACGAGCGTAAAGGATATGGCTTGAAAGAGGATTCCCAATCGACCAAAGAATTGGAGAAAGCCGTTATAAATCCCCTCCTCCCTTTTCTCTGTGGTAATCACTGATTCATCGATTACATCAGCTAGCACGGGAGATATCAATGTCCAATATCCTCCAAGACCAATGCCCCATAGAAATGTACATATAAACATCAATATCCAATGTCTAATAAATGTTAAAGGAATTGTAAATACAACGAGCAATATACTGCTGATTAGCATTATCTTTTTGTTATCATTGATTCTCTCGGCATAATAAGCCCAAATTGGGGAAGAGACCAGTGCTCCTACCAGAAAGCCCGCAGATAAAATGGTAACAAAATCTTCTGGTTTTTGGAGTACAAAACCAACCACATACGGGATTGAACCCTGCATTGAAATGATTAGGCAGCGATAAAGGGCATATCCTATCATAAAGAAAATGAAATTTTTATGCTTCAGAGCCTTTTTTAATACCTCGAAAAATGATTGCTTCTCCTTTCGTTCCTTTTCCTTTTCAAGGTATAAATCGATGGTGGCTTGGTCTTCTCGGCAGCCCGGTATAGCGATAATAATAACAACCAAGCCAATAAATGCCATTGTTACTGCTTGAATAATAAATGATGTTGGGTTACCTTTAGTAATTAAAAGTGGGGGAATTAGCGTTCCTGTCGCTACACCTAGTATACCAATAGGGGTTTGAATACCTGTCGCTAATCTTCTCTCTTTACCAGACCTGAACTTATCGGGAAAAAGTGATACGTAGTTAATGAAAAAGATCGAATTGAACGTATCAAATAAACACGTAGAGATAATTAAATATAGGAAAAGAATTATCGCGCCAGAATTCGGATCAACGGCAGGGGGTGTAAAGATGAAAATATAGGAGAAAACATACGGAATGCCCCCGATTAAGATCCAAGGGAATCTCCTTCCCAATTTTTTTGTAAATTTAAAAGGCCGATTCGTGACATGACCAACAAGGGGATCATTAAAGGCATTCCATAAAGCAAAAATTATAAAACCCATTCCTACCCAAATGGATTGTAATCCGATCGTATATTCATAAAAATAAAACGCCCAAGAGGTAAATGCCAATTCGATAAATTCACTAAGAAATTTTGCGAATCCATAAGAACCCATTTCTAATTTTGAATGTTCTAAGTTTTCCATTTTAAGATTTGATTTTTGTTTTATTTGTTTTTTATTATTCTTTTACCCATAAAAAGATGAAGTTCATAAAGATAAAAAAATACCTCTTTATTTAGATTTTACTAGAATGGAAAAAGGATTTTTTCCTTGCCAGTCGGTTATTCGGCACATCATCTAAGATAGGTCCGTCAAGTAATGTATCCGAGAAAGGCATTCCAGTCATTATAAAGAGGATATAAAACCCTAGCACGATATAGATCGATTGGTTTGCTGGGATATAATCGGTCATAATAAACCACCAAATAGCCCCGAAGGTTCCGAAGCTTATAATTCACGGGAACCGCCGTCCATAGAATTTTGAGCCCAAGCGATCATTAAAGATTCCGACAATCGTTTTAATTGCCCATGGAATTTGACTAAGCCCCACATGGTCTTCAAGAGACTAAGTTCATAGATCCATCCTCATATTTAGGATAGGTAAGGCTGAAGGGAAAGATATGGAATTCCTTGTATGAACCCTTCAAAGAAATATAAATGATAAAGATAGCGGAATAATATTCCCCGCGATAATATTTTATTAAAAAAAGACAATTAGCGTAAAAGAGATTTTTTTCATAATCTTAAAATTAATTTGCAATGCTCTGGATATAAACGCTGCTCTGTTATCGTTGGGGGTTATAGAAATAATGTTATATCTCGAGGTGACATTGCTAAAAATACATTTATGTATCTCATATTGAGTTTTCGCGTACTTTTATCTTCTATTTTAAAAATCCGTTGTTTTATTCTCTATTCCTTCATAAACCCTTATTTTAATTCTCTTTTTTAATATAATAGCGGGTGGTATGATTGCAATCCAAGCAAGTGACGGATATATGGGACCCTTTTCCCTTTTTTGACTGCAATCGCACTCGACAGTTCATTCCCGGATATAAGAAATGATGGCAATTCCTACAGACCCGCCTCTTCCATTTTTTTGGGATTTTTACCTTTGTTCTCTGCGAGTATTTCCTTGCCAATTCAACATACCGGTTTGCAAGCGTTTTATCTTCCTGAAATATCTCTTCTGCAGCGTTAAACAAGAAAGAAATGCGTTGTTTTGCGATCTTTGCTGCAATTTTCTTAAAATTAGGCATCCTTTTTCATTTTTTTCTACTCTAGATATTATAAACATCCAACGGCACTTTTGAAAGAATGAAGGTTCTTCCCCGAAGATCAAGCATATAAGAATCTGTTTTCTCGGCGATTTCGTGAGCGATTTTTTCCCTTTTTTCCCCGTGAAGTGCCGTTTTTAACATTTTTATTTTAATAATCTTATGGTGTTTTAATAACCTCGAGACATGAGAGGTGAAATTCTCATTTACTCCTTTTTTTCCTAATATAATCTGTGGATTCGCCAGAAGTACTTCCTTAAATTTTTGTGTGTAGTCCATACTTAAAAAAAGGTTGGATTTTTAAAGAAATTTATGACTTAATGGTTCCCATACTTTAACTTCTTACTCTTTTTTAAGCTCTTAAATAATATCCCTCTCAAGGTGTTTAATGTTCATTCATAAAATTATTATTTAATTTACGATTATATAATGATAGTAGAATTAAACTATAATATTTATAAAACAATGTCGATTTATGTAGTTCGCCCTAATAAATTAATTAACACATTGAGCGAAAAATTAAAGGAGTATGATAATATTCAACCTCCTGAAGGTTCTGAATATTGGAAAACGGCATACTTTAAAGAAAAAGCCCCAG
>CAZDJH010000181.1:0-7737 GCA_964505645.1 uncultured archaeon
TAGCACGAAGACGACGGTTTCCTCTTCGGCTTCAAAAGCTTCGGCAGGCGGATCCTCCTCTGGGGAATAATCACTAATAGCGGCCGCGCAGATAAATATATCATACTTTTTTTGCGTAAGTTCTTTTTTCACAGCTTCAATAAAATCATCAGTTGATACAACATTTTTAATATTTAAATAGCCTGGTGCTTCGATGGAACTTTTTCCATTTAAGAGCAGCACATCTCCCCCTCTGGCTGACGCTTCTTTAGCAATTTCAATCCCCATTCTTCCAGAAGAATCATTGGATATAAATCTTATTTCATCAATATACTCCCTAGTAGGTCCGGCAGTCACTAATATTTTCAAATCATGAAGATCTTTTTTTGATACAAGGAAGTCAATTGCTCTATCAATAATATCGTCGATTCGTGCTATTTTAGCTTTACCTTCAGAAATACGGGGGCCTAAAATTTCGACGCCATATTTCCTTAATTTTTTTACATTCTCTTTCAAGATAGGATGTCTAAACATACTTTCATGCATCGCAGGTACAATAATAATCGGGGTATCCGATCCAAATGCGGTTGTCACTACGGTAGTCACTGGGGTATCATCGACCCCATTGGCTATTTTTGAGATCGTATTTGCAGTGGCGGGGCAAACTAATATTAAATCTGCGCGACCCAGAGCTTTTGGTCGCTCTCCAGCTAGATAGACATGCTCAACCGCACCTGTTAATTTTGTAATTGCGTTATTTCCCGTCGCCCAATGCATCATTGAAGGAGTAACTAAATTTGTAGCTGCTGGAGTCATAACCGCTATGATTTCTGCTCCGTATCGCATTAATTCTCTTGCAATTATAGGAGCACTAATTATCGCAACACTGCCAGTAAGACACATACATATAGTTTTTCCTCTAAGTAATGTCCCTTTAGATTCCATTATATCCTTTGAAGGATGTTTTTGACTCATTTTTAATCCTACTCTAAGAAATGATGTTATATTAAAGGGAAAAAATTCAACAAATAAAAAAATTTTCTTAAAGTTTAAAAAGTTTATAGAAACTTTACGATTAAAAAGAGACTTAATGATCTTTCTTTAAATTCTCAAGCCAAAGTTTAAAGTATCGTTTCCAATTGACTAATGACTCAAAGGAACCTAATCTGAACTTTCTTAAGAGAATACTATATTTCTCGATATAATCACTCAATAATTGAGTAAGGGAGTAATTTCTCGATGGTTTAAGCGGAATTGCATTTTTAATGGGATCTGATTTCTGTTTCCACCATTCCTTTAAAAAAACACTTCCATATTTACGTGAATAGTAATTCATATGATTATAAACATATGTAAATGGATCGTTTAAGTATAGAGTTGGATTTATTTGAATATTGTGAGAGAATGCATTTTTTTCTAAAAATCGAATAGTATCTTGAAAGGTTAACTTATTTTCACCAGGAAAACCAACAATTAGATTAATTCTACAATAAGGATCACCAATGTTTCTATAAGATTTAAGGACCCTCTCCATCCTTCTTATGTATGCTGAGGGATTCCTTGTCTTATTCATTTCAAGCAGCATATCCTTATTAGCTGTTTCAAACCCATAACCTACAACCATTTGGGCCCTTTTTAATAGAGTTAATAATTCTTTATGATTTGAGACAATTTCTAATCTTGTTTGGCATGAAAATTTAAAGGTCTCATGGATCTTATTATCTATTATGTAATTTAAAATCTTTTTACTAAGAAGAGCACTGTTAAATGATTGATCTTGAAAACTTATTTTTGGATAAATGTTATGGTTCAAAATCAAATCTTGAAGTGCTGTAAATCTTTTCTCAAAATTAATAAAGTTTGTATTTCTAAATTTTGTTTTGGGAATTTTACAGAATCGACAGCTGAATGGGCACCCCCTTGATGCTTCAATTGTAAAGTTAAATTGATTTTTATCCTCATATTTCCTCAAATACGTCTCATAATCAGGAAATGGAAGCTGATCAAGGATAAAGGAGTTATTTGAATTGATAACCAGTGGTTTTTTTCTATTTTGTAATCTTGTGAGGTTTATGCTTTCCAAAAGTTCAGAAATGATTCCCTCGGGTTCACCAACCAATATAATATCAAAGTTCAAGGGTTTTTGAATAAAATCTTCTACTATAGCAGTAGGGAGATGACCGGCAATCATAATATTTATTTTTGGGAAATGCTTTTTTATAATTCTTGAAACGATTGTGGTTTGCAAATACTGAAAGCTCGACATTAAAAAGATGCCTATATTATCAAATTCTTGTACTGCCTCTTGTTCTAATAACTTAATAAACTGTTTTTCAAATTGATATCTATTTAAATCTGGTTTTGAAAAAAAATCAGAAATGTCTTCCTCAAATCGTAAATCTAAGAATTGAGTTGATATATTTGTATTTTTCTTTAATATTGAAGATAATTGTAGAGATTTTAGGGGGAAATCACCATTAAATAAATCTTTGTGATAATTTTGTTGAAAAAAAAGTGAGGGATTGATGAATAAAATATTGGAAGTATGGTTTTTCATAATATAAGTTTTAAAGGATTTATTAAAACCTATTAAAAATTATACAATTCTAAATTTATTTTTTTAATGATATATTGTTTTATATATATTTATTAGATATTAATTTAGAGAAGAGTGTGATTATGTGAAGATTGGGATTTTATTAAATAGGATAACTTGGGAGATAAAACAATTAATAGAACAGTTTAAACAAAAAAATATTAATTTTGAGCTATTAAATAATCAAAGGATATTTTTTAAATTAAATAAGGATAAGAATTTAAAAGAGGAATGTGACCTTTTCTTGGAGAGATCTCTTAGTTATCTGCGGGGACTTTATTCTGCTGCAATTTTAGAACTAAAAGGATATAAAATCATAAATAATTATAATTGTCTAAATATAACAGGAAACAAACTACTAACATCCCTAAAACTGGTTGAAAATGATATCCCCACCCCAAAAACATGTATTAGTTTTAAGAATGAAAGTGCGATCGATGCAATCGAAGAGGAAATAAAATATCCCGCAATTATAAAACCAATAATTGGTTCATGGGGGCGGTTAATATCAAAGTTAGAAAATTATAACTGTGCCATCGGAAATCTCGAATGTAGAAAAGCAATGGGTAATGTATTACAAAAGGTTTACTATCTACAAGAGAATTTAGAGGAAAGCAATTCAAACAGGCCAACCGATTTAAGAGTTTTCATAATCGGTGATGAATGTGTCGCGGCGATGGGACGTTATAATCCCGAAAAAGAATTCCGAAGTAATCTAGCAATAGGCGGTTCAGCTGAAAAAGTAAGTATAGATGATGGATTAAAGGAGATAAGTTTAAACGCATCTAAAGCCGTTAATGGAGAGATCGTAGGAGTCGATTTGATGAGGAAAGAAGGGAAATTAAATGTAATAGAAGTCAATGGAACCCCGCAATTTCGAGGAATAACAAAAGCCACCGGAATTAATATCGCGGAAAGGATTGTAGAGTATTTAAAGGAAAATTATGGATAGTTGAGAGTGAATGATAAAAAATGATTATCGTTATTAAAATAGGCGGTGCCTTAATAGCAGAAAATTTTGAAAATGTTGTTAAGGATATAACCGATTTGTATTTAAATTTTAAGGAAAAATATTCCCTTGTTATATTACACGGTGGAGGTCCCCAGATTAATGACATTTTAAGAAAAATGAATAAAGAGCCTAAATATTTTGACACCCCATCTGGGTTTACTACAAGATATACAGATCAAGAAGCAATTGAGGCAGCAATTATGGCACTAGGTGGTCTTAATAATAAAAGGCTTACGGAGGCATTACAAAAATCAGGAGTTAATGCTTTTGGTTTTACTGGAATAGATGGAGGTATAATTGAAGCTAAACGTAAAAAGAAGATTTTGATATTGCATAAGGGTAAAAGGATTATTAAGAGGGGGGAATATTCAGGCAAAGTTAAAAAGGTGAAAACAGAACTAATTGAGCATCTTTTGAATAAAAATTACCTTCCTATCATTGGCTCCTTGGCCAAAAGCGAGGCGGGTGAGATTCTAAACGTTGATGGAGACCGGGCTGCGGGGTATGTAGCAAATGCTTTAGGTGCAAAGATACTTATTAGTTTAACCGATGTTAAGGGAATTTACCGAGACTTTGAAGATAAAGATTCTTTAATTAATAAAATTAGCGTCTTAGGCCTTGAGAATTTGTTAGATGAATTAGAGGGAGGAATGAAAAAAAAGGCATATGCCGCTTTAGAAGCATTCGATTTAAACGAAAAAAAGAGTCTAAAAAAGGTTATTATTACTTCGGGATTTACAGAGAGACCTATATCTGAGGCATTGGAAAGCAGCAAAGGTACAGTGATAATTAATGAATGAAAAGGATGCAATAGGCTTCTTGGAAAGGTGTGTTCGGTTTTATAGCCCATCAGGAAAGGAAAAGCCTTATTCTTTATTTCTTGCTAAATTTTTGGAATCCCATGGTTTTAAGGTTAATTTCGATAAAGTAGGAAACTTAAATGCTGAAAAGGGAGAGGGAAAACCAGTTCTTTTACTTTCCTCCCATATGGATACCATCCCAGGAGAATTGCCAATCTATCAAAGAGATGGAAAATTATATGGAAGGGGGACGGTTGACTGTAAATCCTCTCTCGCGTCTATGGTATATTCAATTTGTCAATTCGATTTTACTTCTTTAGATTCTGGAAAAATCATTTTCGCGGGAATAATTCAAGAAGAAAATAGCCTCTTGGGCATTAAGGAGTTTATAAAATCTGAGATTAATCCGGATTATGCGATATTTGGAGAACCCACAAGCATTGATCAAATCTGCATTGGATATAAAGGAAGATTATGTATTGGATATTCAATTTCAACGGAAAAAGGTCATGTAGCATCAGCTTGGCTGTATAAAAATGCAATTGAAATTAGCTTGGATATTTGGGATGCAATAAAAAACGTATGCGCAGAATTAACAAAAAAAATAAAAAAAACAAATGATAAAACTAAATATTTCGATCAAATCATTCCTAACCTTACTGTAATTTCAGGGGGTACCGTGGAGACGACCAATGTTATTCCCGATGAGGCTTCAATCCAAGTGGATATTAGATTTCCCCCTTCGATTAAATCAGAGAGATTATTAAATATACTAAATGATAAAATTAATCATCTTATAAAAGAGCATGAAAGACAAACAGAAATTGAGATAAAATTGGAAGATTCAGTGTCTAGTCAAGTGGAAGGATATGAATTAAAGGGAAATAGTATTCTAACTGGTGCTCTGAGATGGAGTGTCTTTAAGACCATTAATAGAAAGCCAAAACTAATAAAAAAAACCGGCACTACGTTTATAAATCAAATTGGAATAACCTTTAAAATTCCATCCATTACTTATGGCCCTGGAGACCCCAAACTAGAGCATAGTGATGGCGAATTTGTAGAGATTAAAGAATATCTGGATGTCATTAAAGTTTATAATAAATTTTTGGGAAAGCTTTTTGACCTCCATAAAAGGAAGTACGAAAGTTAGTTTTTTAAATATTTTATAACTATTTTTTAATTAATCTAATACTCAGATTTAACTTTTTTGCTAATTCCTCAAATTTTTTAAAATCTTTTAGAGGTAGAAAAGATTCATCATCTAATTTTAAAATTCTTAGAATCTTACTTCCATAATAGGTTTTTTTGATTTTTGAAATATCATAAAAATTCCCAGATTGATGGACGGGTGATTTTAAAAATTCTTGCTTTCGAAGTTCTAATATTTTATCAGAATATTTAATAAAGGGTGTATTTTTCATTTGTTTTAAATTAAAAACCTTTGTTTCACCGATTTCGGGATTTTGCAGAATCTTCTGAATGTAATGATGGATTTCTTGAATTATAACTTCTTTAAATTGGGAAATCTTTAAATCTTTATTAATTATTTCCTTGATGATTTCTGAATATGGAAGGTTCATACCCTCTAATTTATTGGATAAATTCAAAAGTATTATAATTTGATCCGCCTTGTTCATAATATCATTTTTTAATTCTTCAAAAACATGTTCCTTTTCCCTATTTATATAATTAAACAGGAATTTTTGAAATTCTTTTATAAATTTTGAATAATTTGGAATGAATTGTCTCTTTGGATTATTTACAATCATCCTATTTGCTTTAAAAGGGTTTATCTCTTTATTTATTAGGGATTTAATCAAGGAGAGCGGGTAATAACCTTCAATAAATTCCATACCGTTTGCGACGCTCTTGATTGCATCCCTAAAAGAACATTTAGTAATTACATTTACACTTTTTATAATATTTGCCTCTATTTTAACCGGCGATTTAATACAAAAACATAAATCAAAAGGTTTTAAATCATGAAATAAGGGATTATTTTGATCTGGAATAATAATTTGTGAACTATAGGCGTTTATTATGCTTCCTTTAATCGGTTATTTTGCTAAATCCCATTCGATAATCATCACTCGCTCATTTGAATATTTCTGGTCTATATTATAAGAATACTCTTTAGGATTGGATACCAAAGAAACTCCATCTCTAGCATTTATTTGATATTCTTCTTCACCCCAAAACTGTGTTTTATAATAGAAAATGTCTGGAAGTTTGCTAAAGTCGTCTAAAAATAATTCTTTAACTAAAAAATAATTTATTCCCAAATCAGAAGACTTAACCGTTGAATTATTAGTTCCATAAAATCCCATTTTCTTTATAATATATAAATACGCGGGATTCTTTAGATTATTTTGATCATGATTAACTACATAGACATTTCTCTTTTTTCTAAAATCTACTTTGGTTTTTTTAATATTATATTTCTTTATAAACAGTTTTAGGTATGAAAATTTCTTTAAATATACTTTCTTCTCAAGCTCGTTAATTTCTCTTTTATAGGCATCATATCTTTCTTTATATTTCTCTTCTGGAATATTTAAGACTTTAAACTGGTCTTTCATTAATTCTAACTTATCAATTATGCTAAAATTTTCAATCTCTTCAATAAAATAGGATTTTAAATAATCATTTAAACTCTTTAATTGGGAAGGGGTCAAAATATTGCTATATTGACTGTTTATTTTTACTAATATATCATAATTCTTTTTAATAAAATAATGAGAAAAGTATCTCTCATTGAGATTGGGACTATCAATCAATTCCTTGAATTTTCCTACATAATTTACCAGAAATCTAAAAAGAGCCCCATTAATAATTCCATTTAAGGAATTAATAATTCTTAAAAGATTGAAAAAGGAATATGGTGGTAAGGAATTTATAAATTTCTTAAATCCTGATTCTATTAACGAGCGATACTTTTTGAAATAATGCTCTAATTGGTTTTGATATCCCTTCTGAAGAAATTCAAAAAATTCAATAAAGAGGTTTTTTTCAATGGCATTTTTCAAGTATGTTTCGATGATAGGTTCACAGCGAGATTGATTCATTATTGCCTTATTTAAATAATTAAGCCCATCGATGTTGCTGCCCTCTTCAAAGCATTCATCTGCAAGGAGTTTGAAATTGGTGCTTTTCTTCTGGGAGCCAAAGTCTTCGGATGTCAAATTATATTTATCAATATTTTCAAATATTTCTAAAGCCTTAGGTTCTTTTATTAATAAAAGTAACTTAAGAAAATGTTTACATAATTTTTTATCTATATGTGAATAAATGAGAAAAGATGGGCAATCATGAAAAATTTCTTTTTTTTTTTCGTTTACAATCAAATG
>CAZDJH010000182.1:0-3986 GCA_964505645.1 uncultured archaeon
AATAAGAGGTGCTCAAAAAAAAGGGCGCCTCAGAACACTTGATTTTACAAAATGCCTTTTCAGAGTGGATAGAAATAAAAAAACCAAAAAATCAACATTTTATCAAAGTGCTGGAAAAAATCCATATACATTCTGGCGAGGCTTCAATAATTACTCTTGGAAAGGAATTACAAAAAACAGGTCAATATAATGTAATAATTATTGATGATTTATCTGCTAGGGAAATTGCGAGAACGTTAGATTTAAACTTAACAGGCACAATAGGTATAATCATGAGGTCAATGCATTTAAAGCTAATACCCAAAAAGAAATGTAGAGAATTAATTCAATCATTAATTCAAAATACTACATTTAGAATATCCGCTGAAATTTTTGTTAAGGTACTAAATGAAATAGAAGACTTTTAATTAAATTATGAGGGGTACTCCCCTAGCGAGGGTCTGATATATTTAGATTGGTTTAATCGCTCGAATAATAAGCGAAGGTTTTTTTTGATATTATGTCATTTAGATTTTAATCTACCAAAACCTATAAAAGGTGTACATTTAAAAACAACAAGGTAGTTCTCAAAACGAAAACCCGCTTATTTATGAAAGACTGAAATATTTCTCAAGAAGCAAAATGAATCCTTCTTTTATCAGTAGTAATGAACTGTAAAAAAGTTTTGTTATCATTAGGAATATATTCCCAAAAATCTTCATATATTTCTTCAAGCTTCTTCTCCTTCGCGGGTATATCAAGTTTCTTGGGCGATTTGGGCTCATGATTTACTGAAGTGCGTTCCCTTTGTACTTTGGACGTCTTATGTTCCCTTCCGCTAAAAGTGGTTCCTTGAGACCGCTTATTATCTTTTTCATAGAAAAGAGGTTCCATGGATGCTCTCTTTGCTGGTCGGAGATTGATATTGGAGGAATTATATTCAAGGAAGTTCCCTTCGGCGATTAAATTATCAAACAGTTCCGTGTCGAGTTTAACTTTTCTGAGGTTTTTTGGTATCTTTTCTATATTCTTCTGGGAATTCGATTCAAATTGGTAGTCCACTTTCTGATACCCCCGGATGTTGTAATTTTTGTCTACAAATGCTTGAAACGTATGATTACATATCAAACCTTTAGGGATAGAAATAGTTGTTAGATTATCCGTTGATTCGCAAATCGATTTAGGAAACTTCAATCGTTTGGATTCCTTACATATAGGACAAATAACTGTTATTTTCATAGATTCGATTAAATCATTAACATCAACACACTGCTTATTACTAACCGTCATATCTCCTTATACTTTGTGTATTTAAATTTATAAACTCCAAGTATAGCGCTGCGGAGTAAGTCGGAGGTAATCTATTAAAAGTAAGAAATATGACTTATCTTGAACTGAATCTCATAAACGCTTCAGATAATAAATAGAATAAATTAATCAGAGGTTTCTGGAGGATAATTTACATTAAAATTCTTTTTAGTGAGTGTAAAAAAAACGTCTAAGGTAGGAAAAAAGGTCGATTCAATTCTAAACTTATGATTTCCCTCTGTTAATCGCTTAAAGTTAGATTTATCCATTCTGAGAAGAATATCAATTGTATCTCCCAAGGCAATCGTCCTTCCGCCAAGATGTCCCTTAATAATATCAAGAAAGGTAAATTGGTTCATATTATGAACTAAAACGAATCGTTCTTGAATTAATTCATTATCAATACCCTTTTTAGAGAGGTCGATTTTTTCTCCATCCAAAAAGATTTGAAAAACAGAGCTAATATCAAAATTTCCTGCTTTTACATCTTTTCTCTCCACTCCATCAATAGAGATCTCATCCGGCATTTCAAAAGGAAATACCAAATTTAGAGCTCGAATTAATAAGGCATCGGGATCTCCATTTCTGTTTAAATCAACGGTAAATACGCATTTTTCTGGGGGGAAAACTTTTTTAATAAGAACTTTAAATGCAGATAAATCAATATCCATAAAAAACACTTAATCGGTTTTATTACATAAATAAATCTTTTCTTTTTAAATCAATCGTATTAAAAATCACCATTAAGAATTTTGCATCTCCGAAAGTTCCACTGGGCGATTTTGTTCAAATGATTTCTGTGCTGCCTTCGCGATCAGAATGCTTTGTAACCCATCCCAGCCATTGGGGCGAGGTTTTTTATCCTTCATAAGACACTCAAAGAAATATGACAACTCATTTCTGTATGATTCCTTGTATCGTTCCAAGAAAAAATAAGGGATTGAGTCTTTTTGGATATTTTCATCATTATAAATCCTTACGGTATTGGTAGGTTGATTATCGGCTATCGCCGCTCCTTTAGAACCGAATACCTCTACCCTTTGGTCATATCCATATACGGCCTGCCGAGAATTATCGATTACCCCCAGTGCGCCGCTTTGAAATTTTAGCATAGCAACCGCAGTATCAATATCGCCAACTTTCCCGATTTCGGGATCAATTAATACATTACCCTTTGCATAAACCTCTTCAACTTCACTTTTAGCCAGAAAACGAGCCATGTCCCAATCATGAATAGTCATATCGAGAAAAAGTCCACCAGATACCTTTATATAATCTAAAGAGGGTGGAGTAGGGTCTCGGGAAGTGATTTTTATTATGTGCGTTTCTCCTATGCGTCCTGAGTCAACTGCTTCAAAAACTCTTCTAAAGTTGTTATCAAAACGGCGATTAAAGCCAATCATTAGCTTTATATCCTCTTCTTCTGCAATCTTTATCGTTTTTTTAATTCTATTTATATTGGTATCAATCGGTTTCTCACAGAATACTTGCTTATTTGCTCTTGCTGCCATTTGGATGAATGGAGCATGTGTATCTGTGGATGAGGCAATAATAACTGCATGAATCTCGGGGTCTTGAATAACCTCATCGACATTTGTAGTAATTCTCAAATCACCTAATTCATTTAACCATTGGGTTAATTCCTCATCTATTTGTATGTCCGAAACTGTCTTTATTTTAACATTTGGAATATGATATGCAAGGTTTTCGATGTGAATTCTCCCAATTCTTCCTGCCCCAATAACTCCAACCTTAAACTTTTCCGACATCTTCGATTCATTTCCGAAATATAGTTTCTAATTTAGAAGTCATATTCTTTTAGGTTAATAAAATCAACCTTTTCTTAAAATTGATTCATGATATGGAATACTATATCAATTATTGAAATAAATGGAAAAATAATTTATTAAGTTTCCCTTATAATTAATTAATTTTTCTGAGGTAAAACTAAAATACATAAAAATCGAAAATTTAACATTAAAAAAAAATATAAAAAGGTAAAACAATGAGTAAAAAAGATATAGAAGTATATGGATATAGATGGGTTGTGTTAGTGCTTTTTATGTTTGCCAATATAACCATGCAAATGCTTTGGGTAACGTATGCGAGCATCACAAAAGAAATAGCTCCAGCATATTATGGAGTAAGTCCTGATATGATCCTCCTATTCTCCTTGGTGTTTATGATTGCATACATACCAGTAACACTAATTGCCTCGTGGGTTATTGACAACTTCAGTTTCAAGTGGGGTGCTTCAATTGGGGCCATTTTAGCCGGAGTTTTTGGGTTTTTAAGGTTTATTGCTGGACCCATTTTCATCTTGGCTTTGATTTTTCAGATTATAATCGCAGTTGGACAACCATTTTTATTGAATAGCATTACAAAACTCTCTGCCAATTGGTTTCCAGATTCGGAGCGTACAACGGCCACCGGACTTTCATTAATTTCCCAATTTATTGGTATACTTTTTGGTATGCTTTTTGCACCTATGCTCGTATTAGGTACAAACATTGACTTGCTACTTCTTGTATATGGAATCCTTGCATTGCTTTCGGGTGTTCTATTCGTTATTTTTGTGAAAAATGAGCCCCCAACACCACCTTCTAAAGAAGCCACGGTTGAGAAAGTGTTCAATTTTAAGGGGATTAAGGATTTATTCACGAATAAGTATTTTATAATTTTAATAATCGTGTTTTTTA
>CAZDJH010000182.1:3996-7728 GCA_964505645.1 uncultured archaeon
GGCACATTTAATATGATTACATCGTATGTAGACTTAATCTTTCAGCCCCGTGGATATACGGCTGATGATGCAGGGATTATTGGCGCCATCATGCTATTCGGAGGAATTGTAGGTTGCATAGTCATGTCTGCGTTATCTGATAAATATAAAAAGCGGAAGGTCTTAATAATAATCTCAATCATAATTACCACAATCTCGTTAGCGATACTTACTTTTGCGATGGATGAAATATTAGTATTTTCATTTGGATTTCTTTTAGGATTTGGGATTTTATCAGCGGGCCCTGTTGCACTGGAATATGCAGTTGAGATTACCAGCCCCGTCCCAGAAGCAAGTTCAAATGGAATACTTATGATGGTGGGGCAAGTCGGGGGTATAATATTCATTATCGCATTGGTTGATTTAACTTTGCCCACCGGAGATTATTTCCCCGCATTACTTATACTGACGATTTTAGCAGTAGTATTACTTGCCGCCTCGCTCTTTCTGAAAGAACAAGAAGAATAAATGTATAATAAACAATCTATTACTTTTTTTTTTCCTTTTAAATATCTTCCATTTATACCGTGAGGGAAAAACATTTAATTGGAAGAATACATATTTTTCATTATGAATGAGATAAATAGATCTGTAATACTAGAAGCTGAATGGGATCCCAGACCCGGATTTAGGCTTGGAAGCAAAGATATTGAGGGAAAGTTAACCTACTTAGGTTCACAAGTCTGGCGAAATCCCGAAGTAAAAATCGTAGAAAAAGAGGTACCGGAAATCAGACCAGATGAAGTATTGATTCGAGTAAAGCGCTGTGGTATCTGTGGATCAGACGTACATATGGCCCAAACTGATGAGGAGGGATATATATATTATCCGGGTTTAACAGCCTTTCCCGCAACCTTAGGACACGAATTTGCAGGGGATATCGTTAAAGTGGGGGAAAAAGCGATTAATAAGAGAACAAATCAACCTTTTGAAAAGGGAGAACCCGTTACGGTCGAAGAGATGGTGTGGTGTGGTGAATGTCGCCCTTGCTGTGATGGTTTCCCCAACCATTGTGAGCGATTACAAGAGATAGGGTTCTCTATCGACGGAGCCTATGCGAATTATATTTCGGTTCCCGCGAAGTTGTGCTGGAGTTTAAAGAAATTACAAGATGAATATGAAAATATTTACAAGATCGGGAGCTTGGTAGAACCAACCTCAGTTGCCTATAATGCCGTAATTGAGCGAGGGGGTGGGATTAGACCTGGTGAAAACGTTGTGATATTAGGGGCGGGGCCCATCGGTATTGCCGCTACTAAGATCCTCAAGACCGCGGGAGCAGCAACGTGCATCGTATCTGAACCCGAAAGGGCGAGAGCAGATCTAGCAAAAAAGATGGGGGCTGATTATATTATTGACCCTTTAACAGAAAGCTTTGTCGATAAAGTCAAAGAATATACCGATAATGAGGGCGCAGCCCTATATTTAGAGGCAACGGGATTGCCACATGTGGTGACCGATGATATTCAAAACACGATCTGGGAGTGTAATGCTGTGAACAGCACCGTAGTAATTGTTGCTAGGGCAGAACAGCGGATGCCAGTTTGCGGAGAATACTTTCAAGTAAGAAGGGCAAAAATAATAGGCGCTCAAGGGCATAGTGGACATGGAACCTTTCCCAATGTGATTAGTAGCATGGCAGCTGGAATGGACATGACGCCAATGATTACAAAAGAAATCGAATTAGAAGAGATCCCCGAAAATCTTAAGATTCTCCAAGAAGATAAGAAAAATTGCAAGATAAGCGTTAAGATCGATTAAAAGAAACTAATCTTGTTACATTTTTTCTTTTTTATCGGTTATTAGTGGTTAGAGATCCAAAGTTTTTAACCCATTCGGGAAGGGATGGATCAGACGGCGCATCAAAATGAATAATATGCGGTTTTATATCCAAAATAGGACTATTGTTGAGTGCATCTAATTTTTCGACCAAAAGATAATTTTTTTCTCTTTTTATGAGTTTTACAGTTGTTACACAAATCGGATTAGGTCTAGCTTGAGAGCGCGTGGCAAAGATCCCTCTTTTAGGGAGATTTCTATTACCTTTTGGATGGACCTTTCTTAGATTTCTTTCCTCATCTGTAACTAAGTGAGCCCAAAAACATACAATAATGTGAGAATACCCCTGAATACCGTCAAGACAGGGCTCATATTCCTTAAAAATGATAAGATTCGAAAGGTCCGAGGTTTTTTTCGAATGTTTGGAAAATATATTACTTAGTTCCGTTGAAACCATTCCAATAGGTTTTATATCTATATCAATCATCCTAAGATAAAAAAGTCTAATCGAGTATTTTATCAATATATTTTAAAAACTCTGCGCTCTGTTTAGCAACCCCCTCGAAGGAAGGCTCCATAATTGTTTCAAGGGAGTAAAAACCGCTATAATTCGCTTGTTTAAATATATTAATAAAAGTTTTAAAATCAAAATGATCACTCCCGGGGGCCCTTCTATTGGAATCCGCCAAATGTATATGCCCTACTTGGGATGTAATTTCTTTTAAGTAATCCCAAATAAAGCCAGGATTCTCTTCTAAATGGGTATGGAATGAATCTACTAAGAGTTTCATCTGGGGGGAATTCAACGTCTCCAGAATCTCTAGGGCAGCAGAAATCGTGGTATAAGAATCGATTTCAAACCGATTAATGGGCTCAAAAACCATAATAACACCGTTATTCTCGGCGATGGATATACACTCCCTAAGAGAGTTCACGATATTAAGCGTCTCTTTTTTGGGATTGCTCTCATAATTATAACGCCCTCTTATCAATCCAATAATGACCTTAGCATTTATTTCGGCAGCAAACTCGATATATGCTTTCAAACGAGCTATGGCCATCTTTCGTTCCTCGGGATCTATACTTCCCAAAGAATATCCATATCGAATATACGTCCCACCAGTACCGAGAGCGGGGACCCTCATATCATAGGATTTCATTAACTCCTTTAGGCCTTTTACATCTATTCTTTCAGGTTTTAAGAGGCTTAGTTCTATTCCATTATATCCTAATGGCTTAAGAAATTCGCAAAGCGACTGGAATCGTTCATTTACCTCTTCTTGACTGCTCTTTAATTCATTTAAGTTCACAACAATACTCAGATTCATATTGATCTAATTGTAAATTGTATTGAGTTATTAAAAAATTTATCATTAAGATAATCTTATTAGTATATAGGAAAGATTAAGGTGAAAATGAAAAAAATGAGTAAATGGAATTTACCGCCAAAAGGCGGACATATGGACATTCCGGACGGGATCTATTTACAGACTATGTCGATAAAGGAGATTAATGAGCGCTTGCAGAAGAATGATGTGATCGTTATTCCCATTGGGTCTACCGAGAATCACGGGCCCGCGGCATGCATTGGAGAAGATACATTCCTCGTCACAAGAATGGCCGAATTGATTGCCCAAAAAACGGGATGTACTGTAGCAGAGCCTATCTGGTATGGAAGCCACCCTTACCATCATGTTGGCATGCCGGGATCAATTATCGTGCCCGAAGACATCTTTAAAGGGAATTTGAAATAAATATTACGGTGAGCAATTGAAGTTAGGGCTAGAAAAATTGGGGGATATTATTGGTCAAAAGCCAGATTTCGATCGAATGAAGAAATATATTGAATACGAAAATCAAGCCTTTCCGCTCCAATTAGAGTTATTAGAACTACGTAAAGCTGTTCCATGCCCC
>CAZDJH010000183.1:0-7710 GCA_964505645.1 uncultured archaeon
ATTGTTGCCGATGATGAAATTTCTTAGAATGAACTTATAATGAAAATAATTGAGGAAGTCTGAGGCAAATATGAACTATTTAATGATAACACATTGTCCCTAAGTCCTAATTCTTAACGAAAAAGGATTTGATCTTGATTTCCTCTGTTTTTTGTCACTCCGAATTTAGAATCGTCTAATTTAAATATTAAAATGTATTTACTAAATTGAATATATCTTTACGGTATAATTTGGAATACATATTCATAAAGCAGCAGAAGGATACATGGAAAGATGACCATAAGTTATAAAGAAAAGACCGATAATTCGCATCAAAAAACGAGTTCTCTTTTAAAATGCTTGACTGAATGTTCAAAAAATAATGATGTTAAAGTTGTATCCGTAAATGCGGGTAAATCTGCCAAACATAGGCTGGCGAATCTAGGACTTATCCCCGGCAGTGAGATCAGCAAAACTCGTTCAGCAATCTTTAACGGCCCTATTGAAGTGAACGTAAAAGGCAGTAAGATTGTCCTTGGAAGGGGACTTGCTGCAAAGGTTATCGTTAAATGCGATCATTTTTAAAAGATACTTTTTTTCATCTCATTTCCTCCTTGACGGTAATAAATCAATAAAAGCTCGTTTGAATTTCAATAATAATCTCCTTCTACATCTCAATTTTACTTATAGATTTACCAAAGGATATATCTACCCGATAAAAGTATTTAGAACCATTATGTCTATGCATTAATTCCAATTAAACGTCATTATAATAACCATTTTATAGGTAAGGAAAATCAATTTTAGCCATACCTAAAGATTTATATATTGTTCTGTATTTTTAAATTTAGAGAACAACAATATATTATTATATCATCTGGATTTAATTATTAGAAAGAAGTTAAAAGATATAAGGCAATTGAAATTAATAATCTCTTAATAAATTAATAACCGTATAAAACATAACTTTTTGATAACTTTATTATCAAATTTAATTTAAGAAAGTGAAATACAAATGAGAAAAGGTTATAGGAATAAACATTTGTTAAAGCATACGCAAAATCACCAATCTAAGAAAGGATTAAGCGAGAAGGATTCAATAAATATCGCTCTTGCGGGCAATCCAAACGTAGGTAAATCGGTTATTTTCAATCAACTTACCGGATTATCGCAAACTATAGGAAATTGGCCAGGTAAAACAGTGGAACGGAAAGAAGGGTCTCTCGAATTTTTGGGGTTCCATTTTAATATTGTAGACTTACCGGGCATTTATAGTCTCTCTACATACTCCTTAGAAGAGATAGTGAGTCGAGAATATATTGTCTCCGAAGAAGTAGATGTAATAATTAATGTAATCGATGCAACTAACTTAGAACGCAATTTATTTCTTACATTTCAATTACTCGAACTTAAAGTCCCATTGATACTCGCCATCAATCAGTGTGATATCCTAAACAAAAGGAACATGGAGATAGATTTTAAACGATTAGAATTAGTTCTTAAACTACCCGTTATTCCCTGCGTGGCTATCCATGGGAAAGGAGTTCATCAATTATTGGAAGAGGCTATTGAATTGAGCGTATATCATCATCCTCATTCGCATTATATAAAAAAAGGGAAAAGAATCCACGAGCAACTTTCGCATTCAAAAAGGACTAGAGAATTGTTTTTTAAAGAGAAACAATGGCATCAAAAACCCAAAAAAGAGTTCCAATTTCCTGACCTTACTCCTATTTTAAAATTTGGGAGAGAAGTCGAGGAGAAAATACAAAATTTACGGGAAGTAATAGACAAATTTGAGGAGTACTTTTCTGAATTTAATTATCCCTTCCGGTTTTTAGCAATAAAGCTATTGGAAAATGATGAAGAAATTAAAAGGTTATTCGAAAAAAATGAGGAAACCGGCTATATTATTGAACAAGCCGAAGATTATCGAAGTGAATTGGAGGAGTATCATGGAGAGGATATTCATACTATCATATCATCGGAGATTTACAATAATATTAACAAAATAACGAAGATAATCCTGACCAGCAAGAAAGAAAAGGGAAAGAAAAGAACTTTCGTAGAAAAATTAGATCATCTAACAACCCATTCTATTTGGGGGTATGTGATATTAATTCTAATTCTCGTGGGAACCTACTTCTTTACCTTTGAAATAGGTGATTTTTTGGGAGGCATCTTAGAGAATTTATTTAATCTCTGGAGCACTCAAATCTATGCCATTTACGGAGAAGATCCAATAGGGGTAGTTTTATTATGGGATGGTGTTGTGGGGGGAATGTTTGGTGCCGTTGGGGGTGTTTTGGTGTACGTTGTCCCCTTCTTTTTAATTATTGAGATACTGCAAGATTCAGGCTATCTCCCCCGTGCTGCCTTCTTATTGGATAAATTTATGCATTTCTTGGGTGTTCACGGAAAAACTATTATTCCGATGATCCTCGGATTTGGATGCAACGTCCCAGCATGTGCGGGGTGTAGGATTATGGAAACTCAGAGAGAGAAGAAAATCTCCATTGCCTTAACTTCCTTAATTCCCTGTGCTGCGGTTTTAACCGTAATAATGGGCCTAGTTGGACGATACTTAGGACCTCTCTATGTTGCATTGCTATTTTTTATCAATTTTATCGTCATTATTGTGGTTGGAAAGATTCTAAATAAAGAAATGCCGGGAAAATGCACTGAACTGATTATGGAGATGCATGAATATCGAGCGCCGAATGTGAGCGTTATACTGAAACAGACTTGGATGAGAACGAGGGAATTCGTATATAAAGCTATGCCGATCATCATTATTCTGGGAATTGGGCTGGAATTTTTATATATGTTTAACCTCCTTACCCCTATTAATTTCGTACTATTACCGCTTACGTTTTGGTTGGGATTACCTGCTGTGTGCGGAATATTTTTGCTCTATGGAATAATAAGAAAGGAGTTAACCTTGGTTCTTTTAGGAGACCTTGCGGGGACGTTAGGAGTCACCGTTGCCACCCTACTAAGCCCGTTGCAGATGTTTGTCTTCAGTTTGGTGACAATGCTTTATGTTCCTTGTTTCGCTACAATAATAATTATTGCTCGCGAGACAAGTTGGTTATATGCGATTAAAATTACTCTTCTCGAGATTTTTATAGCCCTTTTAATTGGGGGGCTTGTATATTGGATATGTAGTCTCGTCTTTTTATTTATTTAATTTTTTTGGAGGGTTATGAAACGCCATTAAAATACTTTTTTATTATACATCTTGAATGATGTTAAATTTATATGAAAAAGGACTTTTATATATATATGGGAGCAAAACTAATATGCTCAAAAGTCCTTGAAATAGATTGTGTTAAGGAAGAATTTTTAGAAGCACTCTATAAACCCAAAATATGGGAAACAATAAGCCCTGTGAAAAAGATAACCGTAGAATTTACCGCACCTAATGTATTTTATAGTGAAATTTACGATGAAGTTGATCTTATAAAAGTACCTGTGGAAATGAAAGGTGAGCTGATTATGATTGATAAGGGAGAAATCCCCGGAAAAGGAAGACTGATTGAATTAAATGTAAGAAATAACAAAGATGTGAAAAAATTAGATGGGAGACTACGCATCAAATCTGTTGGCCCCAACAAGACAAAGGTTGGAGTATTTATTACAACATTCCAGTTAGCCAGTGATCTTCTTAATTTATTCGGGGATACCAGTGAATTAATTCTGCGTAGTAAAATTAGCGAAATACTTAGAGCACTCCAGAAGTATTTAAAATCGAAATCGATTAGAGATTTTTTATAAGTATAGTTAAAAATTAAAAACCAAAAAGTAAAAAACATTAAGAACTATTATTAAAATAAGAAAAAATTAAGTTCTTAAACCAGAAAAATGAATATTTGGATTTTAGAAGCTTCATCGGGGATAACTTTACTATATCAGCCATATAGAGAACTGTTTGTAAATGAAGACTTAGTTTCTGGTTTATTAACCGCTTTAAACCGCTTTACTGTCTTTGAATTTAATGAAGGTATAGAGAGCATTGAGATGGGGGGACTAAGATGGGTATACCTCGATGACGAAGAGTCTGGTCTCCTTTTCATCGCAGCCGATACTAAAGATGCGAGCGCCGATATTTTAAAGGCGCGTCTCACTATTATAATGCAGTCATTTTTACATCAGTATCAAGATTCAGGTATATATAAAAAGGGAGAATGGAATGGAAACACCGATTTCTTTCAAGATTTCAAGCAAACAATCGATGAATATTATTCTCAATGGAAAAAGGCAGAAAACATAACTACGATTGGCGAATTCTTCGACATTTTAGGTGTTTTTCAACAAATTTTAAATATTGTAATGAATACAGTCCGCCAATTGAATGATGAGTATGATTTATTAGAAGATATGGAAGAGATGTTTCAAGAATATAAAAAAGACCCGAATTTTTCAAGCGACCCCGAATTGAGTAAGATCTCGTTTTCAAAGGATAATGGATTTAATATAATTGATATTAACCCGAATAAATGTGATATGATGGTGGTTGAGCGTCAAATCATCCGCTTGGTAAAGGAAGTTATTGGAATAATAAGAACTGATCTGACAAGAAAAAATTTCATTTACATCTTTTTAGAAGAAGGGTTATTTAGTTATATTTTGAACCATATGGACTTGTTAAAGAAACTCCGCTTGGATACCTTTCTATTAAAACTCTTTTTATCGAAATAGGATTTTCATAAACGAAAAAGTGAAGATTCAATATCCTTTTTTTCCGCGTTAATGGATGAATATCAATTTAAATCCGGTCTTACATATAGAAGAGGCTTAAAATTATGATGTAAAATATAGACACCGCAATATGAATAAATGCAAAAATGGCACCGTTTTTAAGAAGACGTCTGTAGTTTAGATTGTCTACCCCTGAGTCTCGGGCAACTTTTAGCGTCATTAAGTCGGCAGCAGCTCCTTGGGGGAAGATATTACCCCCCAAATTAACTCCAACAATCAACGCAAATATCAGCGGGACTTCTGGAAATCCGAAACTGCTAATAATGGTCTGAAGGATTGGGATAAATATTAATACCGTAGGCGTGTTGGCTACAAACCCCGATAAAAGACTCACCACAAGGAGGATGATTATTGCCAATAGCATAGGCGGAAATGTTTGGAAAGGTATATAAATAAAAAGATCCCGGAATCCCGCTTCCAGTAAACATCCTATTACGATGTACAAAGAGAGAAAGAAAAATATGACTTCCCACTCCACGTCACGCAAAAGGTCGCTCATCTTCTTATCTGTAAACCCTTTATTCAATAATACGAGCACCATACTAGCAACCATTGCTACAAAATATAATTCAGGAAGGATAGTGAAGAGAATAATAGTTATTATAATTCCTATTGAATTTAGATAGAACATTTTCTTATTTTTCACTAAGATGTCGCTGTTTATTAGGTCAATCATTAAAGTCTTTTCCCTCTCTCCGACTTTATCCTCTAGATTTAATACTTTATAATCTAGTAGATACACGGTTAAAAAAAGTAAGAAATATGAGAAAATCCAGAAGTTTTGAATGAAATAAAAACTATCGAGTTCAAATGCACTTGAAATAATAATGTTTTCGCCGCTTGAAAATGGCGTTATAATCGAGCCTATATTAATACAAATCGTCATGCCCATCAGGTAAGTTCCCGCCCGAATCTTTAGAAAATGGCAGAGTCTAATAACCACGGGGGCCATAATTAATACCACCACGACATCTGTAATAACTGCAGCGAGAAGAGTGGTGATAATACAAATCAAATAGAAAAAAATTCTTTGGTTTCCCTTGGATAACTTAAATAATTCTACCGCAACATACTCCAAAATATTTGAATCTTCCGCAATTTTAGTGATAATGGACATCGCTAAGATGGTAATAATTGCTTCGAATTCAATATGTCCCACAAAGGTGGTGATTCCTAGATGAAGCGCCACTCCCGTAATTGCAGCGCATATAAAGCTCAATAGTAGAGAGATGGCCACGAAGTCAAGCCGTTCTATAGTATATGATAATATGATTAGACCAAAGAAGATAAAAGATATAATAAGGATTAGTATATGCATTGCTGTTAATATAAAAGAAATATTAATTTAAGAAAATTTTTATTAGTTATTTTAAAATGGAGATATTATTATTCCAAAATAATATTATTTTAAGGGTCTATTGATAACTTTCCCATCGCTTATTTAGCTCTGGATTCAGAAGAGTATCCATTAAGTATTCAGTAAATTCCACTCCTGTATTTCCCGTATCTCTTCCTGTAATCTTAATCTTATTTTCATAGGTTCCGCAAATATCCAATGCCATTCCTAAATTACGAGCCTTTTTTTCGAATCCAATGTGGTCCAATAGCATAACCGTTGCCCTCAATAAACTTGAGGGGTCTGCATATTTTGCCCTCCCCTCTCTTACCATTCTGGGTGCAGATCCATGAATTGCTTCGAACATTGCATAACGCTTTCCTATATTCGAGCTCCCTGCCGTTCCCACTCCACCTTGCATCTGTGCGGCTTCATCAGTAATTATATCTCCATAGAGATTGGGCGCAACAAAGACTTTAAACTGGGACTGTCGGGAAGGGTCAATTAACTTTGCAGTCATAATATCTATATACCAGTCATCCCAATCGACCTCAGGGTAATCTTCGGCTACTTTCTCCGCTATTGAGAGAAACTTTCCGTCAGTGGCTTTCACTACATTCGCTTTCGTTACTACTGTTACTTTATTAATATTATGCTTTTTCGCGTACTCAAACGCCATTCTGATTATCCTTTCCGAACCTTGGTTCGTGATAACCTTAAAATCAATTGCTAAGTCCTCTGTGATTTTAATTCCCTTTGAGCCAAGCATATAAGCTCCCTCAGTATTCTCTCTAAAGAAAATCCAATCAATATTCTTTTCTGGAACTTTAACGGGTCGTATATTTGCAAAAAGATCTAATTTACGACGCATAGCAACATTTGCGCTTTCGATATTTGGCCATTGGTCACCTTTCCTTGGGGTCGTTGTTGGGCCCTTCAAAAGTACATGACATTGTTTTATTTCATCTAAAATCTCGTCTGGGATAGTCTCTTTAACTTTTGCTCGATTTTCAATGGTTAAACCCTCAATTTCCCTCAACTCAACCTTTCTATTCTCAATTTCATCCTTTAAGATAAATTCGAGAACTGACTTGGCGTGTTTTGAAATCTCAATCCCAATTCCGTCGCCGGGGACAATACCAATAATAATCGGTTCTAATGTAGAATAATCAATCCAATCGCCCTCTTCTTTTAATCTCTCAACTCTTTCCAATTGTTCTTGTAGGAGATCCTCAAACTGCTTTTTAGCTTTTTTTATTTCTTTTTCAAATCCCATATTCTTTTCAATCTATCAAAAAATTAAAAATTAATTACAGGAAGAGTGCTAAGCACATTAATCCAGATTCAATTATATATTAGCAATTCGTTTGATAAGATAAGTTTTTAAAAAAGATTAATTGCTTTTATGACCGCACGAGGAACATGCCCAATCGACAGGTAAATCTACTTCAATTTCCTTACCACAAGAGGGGCATCTCCAAATCGCCTTTTCTCGTTGCTTAATAGTATAACCTTTTTCTCCGACCATTTCTGCCTTACTTTGTCTGCGGAAATAACTTTTGGGTCGTCCACAATTGATGCAGGTCCAGTCCCTGGGTATTTCGTGCATATAAGCCTCATTTCCACACTCCATA
>CAZDJH010000184.1:0-7686 GCA_964505645.1 uncultured archaeon
AGGTATTTAAAAGGAAGGTGTCCTTTAATTTAGTGACTTATAATGCGGGTCATCTCAACCAAACAATAAAAAATGTGGATGCTTTGCGAAATTCATCCCCTACATAAATGTAGGGGACTTCTTTCGCAGTCAGTTAAATGATCAAATAAAATGCGTTTATGAGTATAATATTGAATTATCTGATAGTGGAAAAGAAATCAAACCTGATTTATTTTGTTATTTTCCTCTAAAAGGTAATTTTTATAGCTTTTTTGAATTTAAACAAAGGAAGAATGATCTTTTGATTCCTAAATTATAAAAGGTTTAATAAATAAGGATAATATATAGATAGAAAAACAGGTTAGGGAATATATCATGAAAGAGTCTGTAAAATTGATAAATATTGGAAGCCTCATCCTTAAAGGGATTGCCCTATTATTTTTTATACTTGCATTGATTTTTCCTTGGTGTACCTTACAACTAGATGATTTTGTTAAGGTCGGCCAAGTAATAGTATTTATCATATATTTAACCTATATTATTAGCTTTTTATCAACTTTTATTGGAATGGGAAAGGGTAGTGTTATAGATACTATAGAGGAGGTAGGAATATTCGTGGGGCTTATTACTGTAGCATTTTATACTTTTTATCTCACCTTCATTATGTTTTTATATACTGACACCTATACTATGTTCCAATTGGGATACATTTTCGCGTTTTTATCCATAATTCTCATTTTTATCGATTTTCACTTCACAAGAGATAAATTCAATCAATTAATAGAAGAATCTGATGGATTGTTTTCAAAACTCAATAAAAAGTTATTAAATTCAGAAAGTTTTAAAAAGGTGATAAAAACTACGGGGGAATTCGCCGTTAAAAAAACGGGTGAGGTAGCAGGAGATTTTATTAGTGAAAAAGCCGGAGAATTAACTGGAGATGAATACATGAAAGAAATTACGAAAAAAAATGTTAAAAAAGGAATCATAAAAGCAGGGAAAAAGGGTATCGAAAGGATAACGGAACCTCGAAAGGAAAGTGGTAAGGAGGTGGGAAAGCCTAAAGACGTGCAGAAATCAGTTCCAAAAAGCTCAGAGAATCTGATGGAACCTAGAAAACAAACGGGTGAAACGGAAGAAAAACCAGAAGATGGACCAAAACCGACCTTAGCATTCTCTCTTGAAGTGATAAATGTTTATAGCATAATGATTAAATCTATCACTATCGTATTCATTATCTTATCATTAATAATACCCTGGATTAGTGTAACTTTAAGCGATTATATTCCATTAGCGAGGGCGCTAGTTGTAATATTATTCTTGATATATTCTATAGGGATTTCCTTTAACCTTATCGGGATTGTTAAACACGATTTAACCTCTATAGTTGAAGAGGCAAGTCTTATTACGGCTCTTATATCGTTAGCGTTTTATTTTCTTTTATCAATAATTATTATTATCATTTATCACTCCAAAAACATAACGTTTGAACTCGGATATTATCTTGCTCTTTTTTCGCTATTGTTGGTATCAATGGATAGATATGCTCTTAGGTCATATTATGAAAACAAACCAGAGGGCCCCCGTAAGGTAAAAAGGCAAAAAGAAGAGAGAATGTTGGACTTTTCTGACCGAACAAAGACCAATGCCGATTTTCCGGAGAGGTGGGCATTAATTCATGGGGAGAAGCCTACTGAAAAAGAGACCTTTCTGAGTTTTAAAGAACTGGAAATAAATTCATCTCTCTCTAAACTACATCCGAACTATATCCATTTAAAAATGAAAAACATTCTGGAACAACTTGGATATAGGATTAAATCAAATCAGGTACCTTTAGAAATGAATGATGATACATATATTTTTTATGATTTATACGGAAAACTCAAAGCCAGTATTAAGACCCAAGTAGAGAATGTTTTGGATTTTGTTACTTTAGATGGGCTAATTTCTGTTATATTTTTTATCATAATTTCAATTTTATTGGTTTTGCTTAATTTATTTCGGGGAATCCATTCCTATTTACTCCTTATATTCTGCCTTTTTATTTTAATCCCCCTCTCAATCCTGTTTTTGATGCTTTTAATCCCCGAATTTAGGGGTTATACACACATATATGTTCTTGAGCAAGGAAACGCATGGTACGGAAGAGACTGTACTGATGATGCCGGGGGATCTAAAAGCAGGTATTTTGAGTCACCTGTATTGGGTTTTAACCAAATAATCTCCCTTGGGTTGGCTGTAAAGCATATGAACATAGGGAAGGCCAAACAAGACCTCGACATGCTTTATAAAAAACTCAAGGAATTTTAATCTTCATTTTGGAAAAGCGTTAGATCCCCTTCAATTACCAAGGGGAATTAGAGGGGTTTAAGAATTGGAATCATCACGTTTAAATAGAGGTATAAAATATTATAATATATCACATGGATAAAGATAAAAACTATGGTTTTGGAAGCATAAGAAGAATTCCTTGCCCTCATTGTAGCCGTCTGTGTTATTATAAAGCAAATGAATGTCCTAACTGTGGGGAACCTCTCAATGAAATTAAAAAAAGGTTAAAAATTCAAGACAAGGAATCAATCAATCTCGCAGGCGAAGGTTTCAATGAGGAGGACTATTTACGATTGATAGAAGACCACATAGGTAAAACAATTCCAAAAAGAGACACAATAAATAATAAAGAATTAGGATATAAAAGCCTCAAAGGTGTGATTGTAGGGATTTCATTACCTAACTGTAGATTAAGGGCCTTACCGCCGCTTGTTGCCGATTTACATTCACTTCAAGCGCTTTTTTTAAGCAACAACGCGTTCAAGACCCTCCCCAAACAACTGGGTCATATGAGGTCTTTGGAATTCTTAAGTATAGATCATAACCAAATAGAAACTATATCCCCGGGAAAGTTATCATTACCTTTCCTAAAAGTGTTGAATTTGAATTCAAACGAATTAAATAGATTACCAAGAGATATCGAGTCTTTAAAAAGATTAGAAGTTTTGCGACTCCGAAGAAATATGATTGAATCACTTCCAAAGACGATTGGTTTACTTTCAAATCTAAGGGAATTGAATCTTAGGATTAATAAGCTAACCCGACTCCCCAAAACTATTGGCCATTTAAAACAATTAAAAAAGTTAAACTTGAGTTCAAATGAAATTAAGTTATTGCCAAATTCGATGGGAGAACTTAAATCGTTAGAATATTTAAATTTAAAGGGTAATAAGTTAACAGATCTACCGGATTCATTTGCGCATCTTAATTCACTCCGGAGCTTAAATATAAAAGCCAATTTTTGGATTAAAATACCAAACGTAATGAAGCAATTGGAACAAAAAGAGCTTATATTGCATAAATAGTTCCCAAGAGGGAGATTCATAATTTTAATGTATAAGATTTATCTTTGCTATACTAACGGAGAGAATACTTCATTATGGGAATATAAAAAGAAACCAGAGCTTTAAATATCTTAGATCCTTATTGAGGGTATAAGAAATCTCTTGCTAAGAAAAGATGTGCGTTTAGATTCCCAATCTGAATCTTCATATCTTTTCCACCGGGAATTTTAGCATTTAGAACAATTGTGATCAGTAAGAAAAAATAAAAACAATTTAAAAATAATTGAGGGAAAGTGAAAAATAAAGAATGGTAGTATATAAAACAATTGAGTTGGTCGCGACATCAGATAAGGATTGGGGGGACGCAGTAAGAAATGGCTATGAAACGGTTAAGAAAACAATGAAGGGGATTCGGAATATGGAAACGGTGAACTTAGATGTGAAAGTAAAGGAAGATGTTGACAAGCTCATTTATCGGGTTAGACTCAGGATAAGTTTTGAGTTGGGAAAATAACCCTAAAGCCCCACTTATGATATTTCATTGGTAATGGATTTTAAATTAAATTTTGCACATTAGTTACAACGTATCTACTCTTTCCGTTTTCGGGAATTCCATTATAAAATCCGTTCCAAAAGCTTGGGAGGTGGTTTAAATTTGGAATGCGTGGATTTATTATTATCTTATATAACATTGCATTTGAATTAGGTTAGGGAAAAATTTCAACCCTATTTTTTTTATTTTAAAAGAATAAATTATATAAACTACTTTAGGATACATTAAATCGTATGAGCGAGGCAACGCTAATTTTTGCGGATCACCTTTTAAAGATGCGTCCAGAATTAAAGTCATGGAACTACGTTTATATAAGAAAAGATTCACTGTTTTTCGGAGATAAACGATATTCTCTCAAATCGGACCCTTCAAAGTTGATTTCCAAGGTGGTGTGATTATGATAAATCCAAAGCGCGTCACAACGATCAAAGAACGAAAGGCGAAAAAAGGACCTATCCTATATTGGATGAGCCGCGATCAGAGGGTTCATGATAATTGGGCACTCATTAATGCGCAGGAACTTGCATTGAAATCGGAGACCCCTCTCATAGTCCTCTTCTGTGTGGTTCCTAATTTTATGGTGTCACCATATCGCGCATATAAATTTATGATTGAGGGCTTAAAGGAGTTAAAATCCAAGTTGAAATCGCTTCAAATTCCTTTTAGAATAGAATTAGGAAACCCAATAAAAATTATACCTGGTATAATAGACCAATATAATATCAGAACTTTAATAACGGACTTTTCTCCGTTACGAATAAAGGGAAAATGGAATCAGCAAATTTCAAAAAATATAGAAATCCCCTTCTACGAGGTTGATGCGCATAATATTATTCCGGTGTGGGAAGCATCGAATAAAAAGGAATATGCGGCCTATACCTTAAGAAAAAAAATAAAACAAAAACTACCCGAATATTTAGAAGAATTTTCCGAAATTCAACCTCATCCATATAGCAGAAAGGAATATGACGGGAATTGTGATTTAGATGGTCTCTTAGAAGAACTTAAAACAATTAAATTAAGTTATGAGATAAAAGATTTTATTCCCGGAGAGTCACACGCAAAAAAAGTGCTAAAAGATTTTCTCCATAATAGGTTTAATAAATATTCAGAACGGAGAAACGATCCAAATATACGGGGAACATCTAATTTATCTCCATATCTCCATTTCGGACAGATTGCTTCTCAGAGAGTTGTCCTTGAAGCGCAAAAAATAAAGCCTATCGGTACATTAAAAGGGGGATTTTATGATGAAATAATTGTAAGGAAAGAATTGTCTGATAATTTTTGTTATTATGAGGCCCAATACGACCAATTTGAGGGATTTCATTCGTGGGCAAAGGAATCTTTAAATCAGCATAAAGAAGATAAGAGGAAATATATCTATACCCAAGAAGAGTTCGAGCAGGCAAAGACTCATGATAATGCGTGGAATGCAGCCCAACTTCAGATGATTAAGACCGGAAAAATGCATGGTTATATGCGTATGTACTGGGGGAAAAAAATTCTCGAATGGACGCGTTCACCGGAGGAAGCACTTAAAATTGCAATCTATTTAAATGATAAATATGAATTAGATGGACGAGACCCGAACGGGTATGCGGGAATTGCTTGGTGTATTGGGGGGATTCATGATCGTGCGTGGAAAGAGCGCAATATCTATGGGAAAGTCCGCTATATGTCCTTTAATGGGCTAAAAAGAAAATTTAATATTCAAGAATATATAAATACCTATATTTAATAAGCAAGGTGAGAAAACATGAAAGACATAGTAAAACCAGTAGTTGTAAGCTCAAAGTGCGTTGAATTTGAGCATTGTCGTTATAATGGAAATATAATTAGCAGTGATATTGTAAAGGAATTGAACAATTATGTGAAATTTATCCCCGTATGTCCTGAGGTAGAAATCGGATTGGGAGTCCCGCGAGACCCTATAAGAATAATCAAACAAAATGATTCTTTGAGGTTAATGCAGAGCGCTACGGGATTGGATGTAACTGAGAAGATGAATTCATTTGCGGATGATTTTTTAAGTTCTTTGGAGCATGTGGACGGTTTTATTTTAAAATATAAATCACCCTCCTGCGGTACAAAAAATACGCCGTACTTAGCCAGCACCCATAAAGGTGCTGCCAAGTTGGGGAAGGGGGCGGGATTATTTGGAAAAGCGGTTATTAAGAATTATCCTATGCTTCCCGTAGAAAATGAAGGTAGATTGTACAATTTTCGGATAAGAGAATACTTTTTAACAAAGTTGTATACAATTGCACGGTTTAGAAAGGTGAAAAACTCAGGAAAGATGCATCAACTGGTCCAATTTCAAACAGAGAATAAATTTCTCTTGATGGCCTATAACCAATCAGAAATGCGTAAGATGGGGCGGATTGTGGCTAATGCCGATAAAAAACCGTTTGATGATGTTATGAAGGAATATGAAAACCATCTTTTTAATATTTTCGCCCAACCACCTAAATATACGTCAAATATTAATGTTTTAATGCACATGCTCGGTTATTTTTCCGAAGAACTAACGCATGAGGAGAAGGCTTACTTTTTAGATGAATTGGAAAAATACCGTGCGGGTTGGATACCCCTCTTTGTTATGACCCGATTGTTAAGAACATGGATTGTTCGATTTGATCAATCATATCTCCAATCTCAACTTTTTTTCGAACCATTTCCCGAAGAACTTATGATATTTGATTTAAAAGATAGTTGGCGGGGGCGAAACTATTGGGATTAACCAAAATGAAGTTGTTAGGACTTATTGGCGGGATGAGTTGGGAAAACACTATTGAATATTATCGGATCATTAATGAAATGGTGAAAACACGCTTGGGAGGATGGAATTCTGCCAGGCTTTTACTCTATTCGGTAAATTTTGCTAAAATCCTTGATTTGGAAGAGCGAAAAAAATGGGATAGCCTTGCGGGAATTTTTGTTCAAATCTCTAAGAAATTAGAGTCGGCGGGATGTAAGGCGGTTCTTCTCTGCTCCAATACTATTCATAAAATAGCAGATGATATAGAGGATGCCATCTCTATACCGCTTATTCATGTCGTTGATGCGACGGCTAAAGAAATAAAGGAAAAAGGAATAAAAACCGTAGGTTTGCTCGGAACAAAGTATACCATGGAGGAAGGATTTTATGAAGATCGATTGCGGAAAAAGCATCATCTAAAAGTTCTTATTCCCCCCGAAGCCCAGCGAAAATATATTAACAATGCTATTTATACGGAGTTGGCGAAATCTAAAATTTTGGATAACACAAAAGAAGAATTCTTACGGATTATAGATAATCTTACCCATAAGGGCGCAGAAGGCATCATTCTTGGCTGTACCGAAATTCCACTGTTGATAAAAGGCGAAGATACAGAGGTTCCCCTTTTCAATACGTTAAAAATCCATTTGGAATCAGCAGTTAATTTTTTAATAGGTTGAATCCCATTTACCATTTGTAATGAAAATCGTTTAATATTATATTTCCCTTGATCTAAGTTGAAAAGAAGATATATAAAACAGCCTTAATACCAAATGAGAAAAGTAAATATTATTTTTTATTTAATATGGTTTTCGATCTGGAACTTTTCTCGATCTTCTCTTCTTTATTTCTTAATTTCCTTATAAATTCTCTCTTACACCTTTTTGAACAGAAAACTTTAATCTGATAAAAAATATTATCATAATAATGAATATATTTAGGGGCATGCAACTTTTTATCGCAATAGTCGCACTTATTTTCCTTAATCTTATCCCGTTCTGTTTTAGTTAAGGTGCTGAAGTCTATCCCTTTTTCTCTCATTACAAAGAATGAAATAT
>CAZDJH010000185.1:0-3985 GCA_964505645.1 uncultured archaeon
AAATGTTTCGAAAAGCGAGTTGATTGATAGGGCTTTTAAACGATTAAAAAAATCAGACGCTAATGTAATTGTAGCAAATGATGTAGCGAGAAAGGGAATCGGGTTTGAGAGCTTAGAAAATGAAGTCTTTATTATTGATAAAGAAAAACACATTACCCATGTTCCACAGCATACAAAAAGATATGTTGCATCCAAAATAATAGACCTCGCATTGGAAAATTACAGAATTAAGGATTTTTAACATCTTATAAGGATTCTATTATTTAATTGGAATTTTCTACATCACTTCTTATAAACTTTTTGAAGCAAAAAATTTAAATAATAAGTCAATTTTCTCAAAAAGTGAAGTAGTTATTACATGTAGTTTAGAAAGTTGAGTATATAAAGATTAGTATGTAGATCTTATGTAAAATATAAAATTATATTATTGACATATTTATATATTTTTCTCTATATAAAAATTAATACTTTTAAGATAAGGTAAAAAAAAGAAATACATATAATAGAGGGTAATTAAAATTACGACAGAAGAGGAAGGCCGCATCAAACAAGGGACTATTGCCCAATTTATGCGTAAAAGAACGCAATTGGTTGGTTTTGAATTCGGATACTGGAAGCATACAAGGTTTCAGGGATACTGAACCTGTGAATTCAATATGGTGCCGAATTTTTAGATAATTCCCTTGATGCTATTGAAACATTTCAGTGGACCGAATTAAAAAGAGACGATTCTCAAATAAAATATACCTTAGATCAAGAAATATTTTTGGAAAACTTTTCTCTATTGGAGAAAGAAAAAAATATGGAAGATTCCTCATTATTAAATGATGATCTAAAGCGCACATTGATGGATGAAATAAAAAGTGATTCTGATACGTCTAATAGTTCTGAGAATCTTGTAGATGATGGAGGCTCTGGAAGTAGTGAAGGAATTGGGGCCCTTGAGACCTCCGAAAGGTCTGAACCCTCCGAAGATTCAGAGATTGCTGAAGAAAAACCCCCTCAAGAAGTAGAAATAGTTACTGAAGTACCAAAACCAAAAAAAAAGGAAGACATAGAGGAATTTGAGGTTCGAAAAATTGTCGATGATATGGAAAGCCTCATAAAACCCGTAGATAATATAAATATAATCGATAAAGAACCCATTGTAATAATACGTCTAACTGAAACGGAAGCTAAATCCCTCTTGACAGGTGAAATAGATGCTAAGAATATTATGAGCTATAAGTTTGAAGTATTTGATAATGGCCTTGGAATGAGCCCCTTAGATTTAAGGAAATATGGAAAATATTTAGCATCCTCTAAAAGTATAGAATTGAAACAGACTAGGGGAAGTCAAGGCTTTGGAGCACCAAGTGCATTTAGTGATTCACAGAATACCACTGGAAAGCCAATTATAACAGTCTCTAAAACTGCCGAAAATTTATATGCGATGGCTTCTGAATTTTTTACAACATCAAAAAACGAAAAAAGATATGTTGTTAGCCCCACAGAAATTGATTGCCCTTTCCTTCACGGAACATATATACAATTAAATTACCTAAATATTAAATATGTCAGGGGTTATGTAGACGACTATGTTAAGGAAACGGCATTAATGAACCCTCACGTCACTATTATTTATATTGACCCCTATAATGAAGAACATATTTATCCCCGTAAAGTTTCATCATTTCCAGCAGAACCGAGATATGCAAAACCCCATCCTTCATCAACTAATATTGGAGACCTTCAAGATCTATTAGCAAAATCTGAGCATTTAACTTTAAATTCCTTTTTTCAAGATAATTTTGTAAGAATAAGTTTTAATAAAGCTAAAGAAATAGTTGATCTAGCGGAGCGGGATCTCCAAGATACTTTAAATTTTTTAATTCTTGGTGAAGGCAATTATATTACATTACGACAAAAAGAAAATGAAAAGATTTATTTAATAAGGACCGAAGAAAGGGTTTATGGTCGCTCAAAAAAACCTAGAGAAAAATTAATCTCCTATGAAGTCAATTCAGACGATTTGAAAGAAAAATATATAGGGAACATTAAGAATTATAAAGGTTTAAATAATGAAATTAAAGGAATTGGTAAAAAAGTAAATAAAATAAAATCTAAAATCCAAGAAGCCGATACTAAAAAAGAACAAAGAAAGCTAAAGAAAGAAATAGACGAATATGGGGGACAAGTAGAGCGGATTAGGGCTGAAAAGGATGATATTAGGGAAAGCCTTAATAATGTTTTTAAAAATGTAGATAATGGATTGGATGAGTTAAATCAAAAGAAAAAAGTTAAAGAGCTTCTAGATTTGGTTAAAGAAGTTGAAATTTCAGAAGCGAAACCGAATGATTTAACAAACGAACAATTTAATTCTATGTTTTTTGCTTTTAAATCGGTTGATTATATGACACCACCAACGGATACTGTTGTCCCGGTCGGAGATGTGGTTTTAGAAAATACTTTAATAAAAGAGCTTGGTCTAAAAGTCTCGGAAAATTTAGATGATTTTGGAACCCCTATTGAAAGTATAGTTTCATCCCCCGATGCATTGTTGAATGCTAAAAGGAAGAGATTCTTAGAAGAATATAAAGACATTGAGGAAGAGGATTTAAAAGAAATAACATTTGAGGAATCAAAAGTTATCGAGTTTAATAATAAAATATTATCTCCATTAATAGTAGATGGAGCGAAATTTGAACCCGAAAGGTTTTTCAGTATATTAGATGATGTTTTAGAAGATCCAGAAGAATCCAAGGAAATTAATTACAAGCAAATCTTTGAATATTTTGTAGAAAATTTTACTAGAGAAGATGACTTTGTAGGCGCAGAAACTAGAGACCCTACAAGTGGAAAAGGACTTGCATATGTGGTTGAAGGTGTTTTAGCCTATGGAAATAAGTTGGAAACGCCAAAAAGATCAAGAGATGTTTTATCCCGATTTGTAAATCGAACTCCTAAATTGAGAGATACTGCTGGATGTGCTATAACAAAAGCAGTTAAATCGGTGAATTGGAAAAACTATAACCTAGATAGTTTTGATAATGGTTTACCCAAAGGCCCTATTAAGCTTTTAGTTAATGTGTCTGGCCCTTATGTACATTTAATGTTTAAATCTCAGTCGAAGAATGCTTTGGCTGAGGATGAAAGCTTGATGGATGAAATCAAATACTGTTTAGAGTCCGTTGGAAGAAGGCTGAGAGTTTATCTTAATAGAAGGGCCAAAATTCGTAGAAAAGAAAAAAGAGCAAATCTAATTGAAAAGTATATTCCAAAATTTGTGGATAGTGTATATAGCATAGCACAAGAAGGAAGTAAATATAAGGATCAAATAGAAAAACAAGAATTGATAGAACTAATAAAAGCACCTATTAGAAAGAATATCACTGATATAAGGGAAGAGATTTCATTAAAGACTTCCGAAAAGGAAGATAAAAAGACCGAAGGGGTTGGAAAAGATGATTCAGAAACAGAAAGTGCAGAGCAAGCCAAAATCAAAATGGAGCAAATAGAAGGGGAAGAGGAGATAGACTATCATAATCTCGATGAATATAACGTAAAAGAACTCAAATCCATTGCGGATAATGAGGATGTTTCGCTTCCCTCAAAGGCGCGAAAGGCGGAGATAATTGAGACGATTCAAGAAGATGTAAGAGTACTTGAAAATGGGGCCAGAGAAGTGGAATCAGAAGTAGAGGGGATAAATTATCATAATCTCGAGGAATATACCGTAAAAGAACTTAAATCTATTGCAGAAAATGAGGATGTTTCGCTTCCCTCAAAGGCGCGAAAGGCGGAGATAATTGAGACGATTCAAGAAGATGTAGGCGTTCTTGATAAAAAGGCGAGAGAAGAGGAATCAGAAGCAGAGGAGATAGATTATCATAATCTCGAGGAATATACAGTAAAAGAACTTAAATCTATCGCAGAAAATGAGGGTGTTTCGCTTCCCTCAAAGGCGCGAAAGGCGGAGATAATTGAGACGATTCAAGAAGATGTA
>CAZDJH010000185.1:4085-7615 GCA_964505645.1 uncultured archaeon
ATGAGGGTGTTTCGCTTCCCTCAAAGGCGCGAAAGGCGGAGATAATTGAGACGATCCAAAAGGGAGTTGGAATACTTGATAAAAAGGCGAGGGGAGAGGAAGTCTCAGCAGAACCCATAAAAGAAAAACCAATTGAACCACTCAAACCGCCAACACCGCCTCCGAAACCCCCAAAAACAAAACAACAAAAATTACCTATCATTACAACTGAAGGAATTTTAAATGCTTTGGATGAAAATGAATGGCTAACGATAAAACAATTGATTTATAAAATGAGGATAAAGGATATGTTAGATGCTCGCCTGCTACAAGTTAAATTAAAAAAGCTAGAAGGGGAAAAAGTAATGGTTATAACCAAGAAAGGGAAAAAATATTGGAAATTAAAATGATGTGAATATAAAAAATGGCTAAAAGTACAGACAAGAAGAATTGGGATTTAAAAGCGACTAAAGAATTAATGAAGCAAATGTTAAATGAAGAGGATAGCAAGGGAAAAGTCGATCTACCAGAAGATACAATAAAGATTGATAATTTAACAAGAAAAAGGGCCTTAGACCGTTTGTATTCACTAACCGACGAACTTATCGAGAGAATTTATAAGACAGGCAAGCCAGTCATTGAATTACCTTCCCGTTCAAACTCAAATATTATTTGGGATGAAGAAAGCGATCTATTGCTACTTGGCAAACAAATCCAGCAGAAACAATTTCATTCCCTTACATCCGTGGCAGACTTCACACGGCTTATGCGGGTAATGGAAATTATAAATGAATTATTAATGAAAGATATTCATGCAACAAAGCGTGAAATCTTTTATACTGATGTTAAATTATTCAACGAACAGAAAAATAGCGATAAAAGTATAGAGGATGTATCCACAATGCTTTATACCACAAGGAATTCTACTCACGTTGTCGCTTCTGCCCGAGGTTCTTGTGTAGGAAGACTTCGAATACGGGATAAAAATGATATAATTAATTTAGAAGGGTTGGGAAGTGGAGGATGGAGTATTAGCCCGATGCTTGATAATATTGAAATTGTTGAATCTGATGCAGAGTTTATATTAGTTGTAGAAAAAGATGCGGCAATGATGAGGCTTGCAGAATCGAGGTTTTGGAGGGAATATCCCTGCATCATCTTAACTGCTCAAGGGGTAGGAAATGTGGCGGTTCGTATGTTTTTAAAGCGTTTGAGAACCGAACTAAAATTACCCGTGTTTAGTTTGGTTGATAGCGATCCCTATGGCCATTATATTCATTCCGTTTACATGCGCGGTTCAAAAAGATTGAGTTATGAATCTCCATTTTTGGCTACACCGGATATAAAATTATTAGGCGTTTTAACTCGAGACCTTGACAGGTACAACGTGCCAGATGATTGTAGGCTCCCCATGACGAAAAGAGATATTAAAAGAACCCAAGAACTGTTGAAGGAGGATTATGTTAAGAAAAATCGAGAATGGAAAAAAGACTTGGAATTAGCATTAAAATATAAGAAGAAAGCTGAAATTCAAGCACTCTCAACTCATGGATTTGAATTCTTAGCTGATAAATATCTCCCTGAAAAATTATCTACCGGTGATTGGATATGAATTATCCTATTTATTACTCTTATTGGAATTTTTTTGAATATTTAATAAAACAAGGAGAATGATATCAAAGTGAAATTATTTCGAAAAAAAAATGGTGGAGTAATTCAATTAGTTGATAAAGAAAGGATGATGGATTGGTCAGTAGAATTACCTCTTATTTATGTTGAATATATCCGTTCCGAACGAATGGACACCTATGAAGATGCTAAAAAAGATGTTTCGGAATATCTAAATGCGGTCTTAAAGGATGTCGCAGTTCCTCGATTAATTGAAGTTTTAGAGGGAGAAAATATTGAGGAGATTATTAATGCCTTGGAGCGTATTGAACATATTGCGAATGAAAACTTGGACATGGCTAGACCAATCAAACCATACTTAGAAGATTTAACGGCCAAAAATAACAAACAGGTCAAAGAAAGAGCTGATGCCATCCTCAATTTATTCAGGAAGGAGGAAAGAAGAAAAGAACTAAATAAGCGAAGGAAAAAAATGGAGGAAAAGGAAGAACTTTTTATAGAGGGAAAAATTAGTGCTGAAGAATATGCAGAGGCTAGGAAAAAATACATTAAATTCAGGGATAACAGGTGAATCATTCTAATTATGAGTTTTAATAAGAAGCAAAAGGAAAATTTCCATCAATTTATAATTGAAAACAATGTAATAGGCTTTTTTAAGGATCCTATTAGATTAAAATCAGGAAGGTTATCCCATTTTTATGTAAATTGGAGAGATATCACATCGGATGTATTTCTTATTGATATATTAACTAACTTCATTATTCAATTTGTAAAAGAATTGAACTTTTCTCAACCATGTTTCATTGGAGTTCCAGAGGGTGCTACAAAAATTGGAATTATTACCCAATATAAGTGGGCTAGAGCGCAGAAAAATTATAATAAAGGCGAGTATATTTTATCTATGGTCCGTGGAAAACCAAAAAAGCATGGTGCAGTGAAAGATAGGGCATATATTGGAGTCCCCCGAGGAGATGTTATAGTAATTGAAGATGTAACTACTACGGGGCAATCATTAATGCAATTAATTGACCAATTATTAAGCTTAGACTTAAATGTAATCGCGGCAATAAGCTTAACCAACAGAGATGAAAAAAGAAATGATGGCAAAGGGGTTAGAGAGAGTGTATATGAAAGAGGAGTCCCTCTAAAGAGTATGTCCCATGCTACTGATCTTATACCAAAAGTATATAAAATGAATTACAAATCTAATGAGCGTTTAGGTAAAAAGATTGAGCTTTATTTTGAAGAATATGGAATAAAGAAACTAAAATTAACAAATTAATCTTATTCATTTAAATATTAGATAAAAAGAATTTTCTCCATGCTTTAACCAATTCAGAGATTTGAGAATAAAATACCCTCTCAGAGGTAGTAAAACGTTGCTCATCCTCAATAGAAAGATCTGTACTTCCCAATTTTATTAGCTTTAATAATCTACTATCTATCAAATTAGCTAAATAAGAGTTAAATTTGTCAAAATTTAATTTCGGTATTTTTCCTTCTTCTAATGATTTTTTGATAAATCTTCTAAATTCTTTTAATTTATTTAAAAATAATTTGTCGCCTAAGTTCTTTAAGTTATGGTCGTCCCTTTCCTGCATAGCTAATCTCTGAACCACAATATTATCGCATCGCTCCTCTGATGTTAGGCTTAAGATGTTCTTGTTTATTAAATAAGCGGCTATAAAAAATTTGAATCTATATTTTTTCCCCCTCTTGAATGGCCCAATCTTTAAATCAAAAATCTGAATTGCGTGATAATCTTGAATGCATTCAGTTAAAATCTTTTCATTTTGAAAAATTTGGTTTATCCTATTGAGTGAATCTTTTAAGTTTTCCTCTATTCTAACCAAAAAAAACAAAACCCGATAGATTTTTTATTTGTTATATTATTATAATATTAATTATAGGAATAAAATATT
>CAZDJH010000186.1:0-7594 GCA_964505645.1 uncultured archaeon
GACTTATAATAATAATAGCAAATAATTAAAAAAAGGCCCTAATTTTAATAATTAGTATAGTATATTATTCCAAAGAAAAAAATAACCTAATAAGAGGTACATATGCAATGAAGCATAAAGCGAGATTATGGGAAAAATTGGATAATGATATGGTGCAATGTCATGTGTGTGCTCAAGAGTGTAAGGTAACACCGGGAAATGTGGGTATGTGTCGCACCAGAAAAAACATCGATGGGGAGTTTTATACCTTAATCTATGGCTCGTTAATCTCTCAAGGCAGTTTAGATCCTATTGAGAAAAAGCCGCTCTATAATTACTGGCCGGGACATACAGCATATTCCATTGCATCCATCGGTTGCTCTTTTAGATGTAGAAATTGTCAGAATTGGTCTATAAGCCAAGCGACCCCCAATGAGAATGGAAATGAGGGTCATTACGAATTCGAAGACTATAAAGATAGAAAAATGGCCCTAGTTGAGATGAAACCCGAAAAATTGGTTGATAGGGTAGTTAAAAGCGGTGCTAAAACACTTGCCTATACCTATAATGAACCTTTAATATGGCATGAATATATACTCGATACTGCCCGTCTTCTACATAAAAAAAATATTAAGACAATATTGGTGACAAATGGATTCTCAACTCCTGAAGCCTCTAAGGAACTAATAGATGTAGGAATTGGAGCCGTAAATATCGACATTAAGGGGATGACCGATGAATTTTATCAGAAAATATGCGCTGCTCCTTCGGTTCAACCGGTCTTGGATACGGCTAAGCGATTTAAAAATAATGGAATTCATGTGGAAATAACAAATCTCGTAATTCCCGGGTGGAATGATGAGGAAGATGAGATTCGAAATTTATGTAACTGGGTCTCCGATAATTTGGGCAATGATACTCCATTACATTTTAGTGCGTATCATCCAGATTTTCGACAACCTTCTAAAAAGAGGACACCCCTTCAGACGCTGAATATGGCTTATAATCTCGCAAAAGAAGCGGGATTACACTTTCCCTACGTGGGAAATATGAGGCATGATAGTGGAAATAATACTTATTGCCCTAGCTGTGGTAAAATACTGATTCAAAGAAGTGGATTTAGTCTTTCCACCGTTAATATTACTGATGATAAGAAGTGTAAACATTGCTCTCAAGACTTAGATAAACATATTATCGGTGAAATTAAAAAGGGCAGCTCCTCACGATTTTCATTCCTTTGAACTTAGCAAAAATAAGAAAGGTAAAAAAAGATATATTAAAGAATAGAGAAACCGATAAATGTCAATAGAAATGCTTGAATAAAGCTAAGACTCGCCGCAATTATCGCCAATGGGGGCCAAGAAATGATTTTTGATACGCCCATTAATGCGTTTATGTAGAATTTAACAACGAGAGAGACCAAGGAAAAAAGCACAATGAAGAAGATAATGAAGAACCACTTTGGATCTATAAGTATCGCGATGTATTGCCTTGCTGATTCAGGTATAAGTATAGCTAACATTACCGTTACTATTGAAGCTGCCAGTAATCCAATAATAGATGCGATGGGAAGGTCATTAAGCGGTCTGAGGAAAGTTAATACCCCAAGTACAATGAGTAATACAGCAGTAAAAAGATTATATTCTTCTCCCGGCTTTAGTTGATACGCAACACTGGGAGGGATACCTAGGATCATCTCGGCAACGCCTGAAATAATACTAAAGATGCCTATTATAAACCCAATATAAACTAAGATTTTGAAAAACTTAGTGATTTCAAAGTCCCATTCCTCCGTCTTCATTGAAGTAAAGGAGTTTCTCTTAATTTTCCATTCATATATACCTATAACTAACCAGTAGCCTCCCAAGAGAAATAGAAAGAAGGAACCTAAGTACCCTATCTGGGTTAAAGCTATATCTATAAGAGTTTGTGATAACATATTATTCACATCAAATTGATTTTTTTATTATTATTTATAATATAGTATTTTTAATTTTTAATTTTACATAGACCAATTTTTATTTATTAATTGTAAAAGAAAGAAAATAGATAGATTATATGAAAGAAACACAATTCTTAATATAGTTTAAATAAGTATTAATTTCCTTTTGCTTTTTATCATCAGTCCATCCATATTCTTCCGCCATTAGATCCCCAACAACCTGAGCTGCCTTCTCTACCCTTTTATGACTAATAAAAAGACTCATTTCGGTTCGCCGACAGAAGATATCAATTAAATGGGTTGTTAACTCATGCCGAAGGCAATATATAATTTCTGCTTTAATGAAATCATTTTCTGGAATTATACGTTTCTTAAGTTCCTGATCCTTCTTAATCAACTCCAAAATTTTCAAGGCTCCCCGACCGTATTGTTGATAAAGATGATGGGAGACCTTATCATCTAAGTTTAATTCGGTGTTTTCTATTTCGTTTTCCCATTCCTCTTCACTGAGGGCAATCGAAAACTTTTGCTTTGAGAATCCCTTTTCTCTTCCTACATCCGGCAAGATATCATGTTCATCAACCTTTTGGAATAGGTCTTCTGCCATTTGGCGCCATGTTGTTAGTTTCCCTCCTGCTATCGTTAATAATCCATTTTCATTAAAGAATATAATATGTTTTCGGGAAACATCACTTTCAGACTTTCCCTTTTCCTTTACTAATGGTCTAATTCCTGCATAGGTCGAAAGAAGATTATCTTGATAATCCAACTCTGCTGTGGGAAAATAATATTTTACTGAACGGACCAAATAATCTGCATCATCTTTGTTACAGAAAGGATTTGCCAAATCCTTATTATAATCGGTATCTGTTGTCCCAATAATCGTAAAGTCTCCTCGTGGTAACACGAAGAAAGCCCTATCATCGTCGATTGAAAAGATAATAGTAGCCATGTTATTTTTTACATGTTCTCTTCTGTAGACGAGATGCACTCCTTTAGTTGGGCGAATTAAAGGCTTAGGTGCATCTTCGGGATATGCATTTAATAACTCATCCGTCCAAATTCCTGTGGCATTAACCACTAAGCTTCCCTTTACCTCAAATTCCTCATCCTTCTCGCGGTCCTTGCATTTTACCCCTTTAATCGTGCCATCCTCTATAATATAATCATAAGATTCGCAATAACTCACCGCATCCGTCCCTCTAATAACGGCTTCCTTTAAAGTCTCTATGGTTAATCGAGCATCATCAACATTATTATCATAATAAATCATCCCCCCACTATTCCCTTCCTTTTTTATTTCGGGTTCTCTCTCCAAGATTTCCTCTTTCGTTAACTTTTCGCGCTGCTTGTAGTTTTTAAATTCTTCATTTTTATCACTTAAAAAATCATATATCTTCGTTGCTCCTTTAATATCACGTATTTTATAGCTCGAACCTTCCCATGCTACAAATAAAAAGGGAATTGGCCGAAGTAAATGGGGTATGTGAGCCAACATCCAATTGCGTTCGGTTGTTGCCTCTTTCACCAGATCCATATCTCCATGAGCAAGATACCGAATCCCACCGTGAGCTAATTTTGAACTCCTTGAGGATGTTCCCGCAGCAAAATCTTGCATTTCGATTAAAGCGACCTTTAACCCTCTCATTGCCCCTTCGCGGGCTATTCCCGCCCCCGTGACACCTCCTCCGATAACGATAACATCATATTTAGTTGATTTTAATCGCTCAATTATTTCCTTTCGATGACCTAAATTCCAAGATTTATTAAATAATTTGTTTTCTAAGTTCATATTCATCAAATTTTTAAAATTTTGACTTATTAAATAATTTATCTAGGATATAAACCAAAATACCAAAAAAGCCAAGGGAAAACAAGAGAAATCTCTATACCAATTTTGGTAAATCTTCAAGAATATATTTCATATAATTTTCTACAAATCGGTTTAACTTGGGAAATGTTGGCGAATCCCCTGTTCGAACAAAGATGGCGGTTAACGCATTTCCCAAGAGGATTGCCTCTGGGGGATTCAAGCCGCCCAAAAGACCCGCAATAACTCCAGAAAGAAAGTGATCCCCTGCAGACACAGTATATGAGGGCTCTGATGTAAAACCCCCGGTGATCCAATAGTGCTCTTCTAAATCTTTTAATGTAATCGTAGCAAAGTGGGGGGAATGGATCACTACATATGAGAGTTTCAGTTTCTTATTTAGTCGTTTGCCCGCGTCTACAAAATCCTCGAACTTCTTCTTGTTTGGATTTATAGTCATAACACTCCCTAAAGATTTAGAAATATCTACAGCCTCTTGGTCATTTAAGCTGAGTAACACCGGAATTTCAGCATCTATTTTTTGTAGTGTTTCAATCATGTCAACAATGTCTCTCTTTTGTCGCTTCTTTATATCCGCAAGGTCAACGAAAAAAAGCTTTTCATCCCGATTCTTTATTGATGGTAAGATGTGAATCGATATTTTCTCCCAAATTTGCGTCATTTTTGGAATTATTGACCAATACCCAAATCCAATCGCATCAAACTTTTCCATCTGCTTTATTATTTTATCCTCGTCAAATCTTTGCGTTATTAATTCCCAATCAATATCAAACAGGCTTTTCATATCAGACATCATTAGCTTTCCATCGTGAAATTCTAATCCGATGGTTTTTGCGGGGTTTGCGATTGATTTAATGTTTATTTTTTGATTAAGACATAAAGCATCATATACGGGCTTAATTTGGGGATATCCTAACGCCCCCAGTAGGAATAATTCTATCCCAAGTGCAGCCAAGGCTTTTGCATTGTTCGGAGCAAATCCTCCTGATTCTTTCTTCTTCAAAATTAATTCTATATTGCCCGAACTCCCTGCTATGGTATTTAGTCTCTCTGCAAAACTCTTTATCGTCTTAAACTCTTGCCAATGCCGCTTATCTTCCCGGGTCTTGACAAGTGTATAAAGCGAATCGATAAACCCATCAATCGCCAAGAAAACACTTTTTTGACCTAATCTTTCTTGAAATGCTTTATTCAAAGACTTTTGAATTGCCCTCTGCGTCTGAATCGTCAGATCATATTGATTCTGTTTTTTATACATATATGTTAAAACAAAAGCTCGGCTACTTTAAATTGATAACTATTATAAAAAATATAGGCTATGCTCTGGTTGATTATTGGTTTTTAAGAAGCACATCCAATATCAATGGCATAGAATAGATATCATAATAATTATGCTCGATAACTTCTTTTATTAATCCTATATATTTATCTGGGTTTTTTAAGTACTTTCGATAGCATAATCCAACCATATAGGAGGGCAAATCATTTTTCCGTTCCCAATTTAACAGTTCCTCTTCTATGGTTGTTAATTGATAATTGTTAAATTCTCCCTTAAAAATCCGGCTGCAATTATGATATAGGTCGATATGACCAAAAATCGTATTGGTATCTTTATACGGGATATCATTTTTAGAGATCAAAGGATTTTCATCAAAAAAATATAAAAAGCGATTTACTATAAACGGAATATCAAAACTCTTTCCGTTATAGGACACAAAGCACTTGAAATGGGGAAGTATCTCATTTCTGAGGTGCTCACATATTGCAATCTCTTCTTCCAAGGAACGAGCAAAAAACTCTTCAATATGATATTGCTTCTTCTCATAATATCCAATTCCAACGATGATTACCTGAGCATCATAGACCCCTAAGGTTTCTATGTCAATAAAAAGAAGATCTTCGATTTGAAAGCAAAAAGAAGTATCTAAATCATAAATATACCTATTTTTGGAAAGATTTCTGAAATCTCGTTGTTGGATTTGCACAAGAACCTCCATTGCACCCCTTCCAAATCTCAAATGCCCCTTCAAATCCCGTAATGTCTTAACCCCCCTCCGCTTTAGTTTCATTTCGGTTAATTTACCAACATTATATACCGTTTTTAAGTTATTAATTATATTCTTATTTGTTTTTCGCAGAGGTAGACTATACGGAATATCTTTACAGTTCCATGAAATCTCTAAACAGTGCCCTAACCCATTACTGATTTCCTTTTGATTGTCAAATATCTCCTCTAATTGTTTTCCTTTCCATTCTGCAATAATATCCGTTATATTGAAATCGGAGCGAGTTGTAAAGCGTTGCATTATTTTATCTAAAAGAAAATTAATATTTAAAAATCCATTCTCTAATGATTTTTTATAATATTAAAATAATCATGGAAAAAAATACTATATTAGCGGTTCTCTGGAAAAATAGTATCTATTTTAGGAATTACGTCTTTTTTCTTCTTAGTTGGCTTGGTTTTAAAGAACCTCCGGGATTCACTGTCCTCTAATACATAATTCGACCCTCCCCCGTGTATCATACAATAAGGGTCCATTAAACCAATCTGATTGGAATATTGACGGATAAACCCTCTCCCTCCCATCGTTCGGAAGCAGTGAATTGAGCTTTGAAATGCCAATTCTGTGGTCTGGATCTTCAGCCCCATGGTATTTGCCGCCATCAATTTGGAACCCCCCAATTCGGGACGCTCATCTAATTCTCTCGCATATTCTATCAATGCGGATATTAATAGATTTAGTTGGCGAATATTTTCTGATATAGGAAACCTAATAACTTGGTACTTATGGAGCCTTTTATCAAATTGTGACCTATTGAGAGCCCATGTGTGCGAGTATAACAATTTTTTCATGGCATCGCCCAGAGCCTCTGCGCTTATAACTAATCTCTCCTCTACTAATTGATGAAACATAATATCAAGGCCGTGTCCCTTGAGTAAATTCTCTTTAGGCACCTTTACCCGATCAAAGATGAGGCGGCTAACAAAAGCATCCCTCATCCCATAAGTATGAACTCTGGCAGCCCGAAAGTTATTTAAGTTCTGGTCCTTTGTATCAATAATTACGGCTCCTAATTGACCACTGTTTAATCTACCGTATACGATGATATAATTCGCGAGCAATCCATTTGTGATAAAAACTTTTTTCCCTTTGATGACTATATTATTATCATCCTCGATTAATCTATTTTCCATACTGAAAATATCGCTGCCCGCATTAAATTCCGTCATCGCGGAGGCGCCAATCTTTCCGTCGGCGGCTACAGGTTTAAGGAACATTTCCCTTTGATATTCATTCGCTTTATAATTCACGGGGTTGCAATATAATGTCCCTCCCGCCAGACGGGTCATCTCTACGCTCCAATTTCCCGCAATATATCGCTCTGAATATTCAGACCATCGACCCCCGCAGAGTGCATATGCAATAAGGGCATTCCGCATGGTACGTCCCACTTCATATTCATCCTCATCTTGCATTATCGTACTGTAATAGCCGTGGTCGGATAGTTTCTTAATAATCCCCCTCACAATTCCCTTTTTTTGCTCTTGGATCGGTTCTTCCACCAAATAATTTAGTTCCTCTAATTCCATTAAATCATCATCGATTTCATCCTCTAAAAATTCGTAAAAATCGGATAGAAACTCTTTTTCATTGGGTCTGAGGAGTGGATTGTTCAATAAGTCTAATTCGGGAACATAGCGTTGAATGCGGATAGGCCTGAACTCTGTTAAACGAGTATCTGTCATTTTTTTTGATACCTTTTAGGTTAATTATATACAAGTTTAATTATATACAAGTTTAATTATATACAAGTTTAATTATATACAAGTTTAATTA
>CAZDJH010000187.1:0-7559 GCA_964505645.1 uncultured archaeon
ACCTTGTTTCCCTGCAGCATTAAATGCATTTCCCATATGATGATGGCCGAGGGCACCTAATCCTTGATAATTATTAGATTGTAATGCTAGCGGCATTAATTCATTTATCTGTGACTTAGATAATTTGATTTTCTTTATAATTTTGGAATATCTATCAAAGTTCCCAATGTTTTGTTTATACATGGTTTTTAATAATTTATAGCTTCCTCCAAACATCTCAATTATTTTTTCTTCAGGAATCCCATATTTTTGAGCCATTTGGATAACCTTTCCTTGGTCTAGAAGTACTTGATGGGATATTAAAGATTTTAATACATTTTTAAATTGGTCCTTATCATGGCATGCCCCCAATGCTTTCATTCCGGTTTTTAAACCATTTTGGGTGAAACTATTACGGCATGAATCAAATTTTGCCTCTCTTGATAGGTTCATTAATTTATTGGATAAATCTGCGAGATCATAACCTGCCCGCCCGTTATTATTAATAAAATCGTTTATCTTATTTTTGCAATGTGCATCCAACATTTGTCGCCATTGGGGTGTATCAGTTTGAGCTTGAAAAAGTTCTGATAATGCTGGAGTCTTTTTCTGGCTTGCCCACTGTTTAAATAGATCCTTATTTAAGTTAGAGTTAAATCGTTTATCTAAAGAGCGCGCAATATCAAATGAAGTACTTGGATCCTTTTGAATACTATTTTGCATAACCTTCTTTCGGTTGAAATCTGGGATATAATCTAAAACACTTGAAATTTCATTTAGATCAATCATATTATTAACTCGATTAACCAATTGATTAGCAAGATCATCCACCTTCTTTTTATTCATTCCCACATTATTAAGATAGTCTAATGATCTCGCTGCGGTCCCCACATCTTCATCTCTTATAACTTCATCTAATGTTTTTTTAAAATCAGGAGTATCCATTAAATATTTGGCGGAAAGATTAATCCATGGGTTATTTGATTGCTCTAGCAAGTCATTTCCCCAATTAAGTTTCGTAGCAGATAATATATCAGGGGGAGAGAGATCATTTATATCCCGTAAGATATTTCTATGACAATCCTTTTTTAATTGGTCCAAGTCTTTAAAACCTTGTTCTAAAGCATACCTATAGTCGTTCCTCTGTTCAATAATTTCCTTTAAACTTTTGTATGGTTCTTGATTTCTATCCGCCTTTTCATAAAAATCATTAACAAAATCCATTACACCAGAAAAGTCCTCTATAGTTTTATCTATCATTTCCTCTGCATTTATATTTCCGAACTCTATTTCCGAACCTAAAACATCTAAAAATTCGTCCATAATTTGGGTATTGGAACCTTTTTTTCCACTTGAATCCAATGAGATATTATTTTCCTTAATTAGTTCTTCTTCTTTGAAAATAATATTAAATGCGAGCGAGCGCGCGATTGACTGATCTTCTATAGGTGTTGTTATAACCGCTGCGGTGATTAAATCATCGGGAATGATGCTGTTTTTACGGTAATACATTGCGGTCAGTAACTTAGGAATGGCAATTGCTTGACGTGTGGTGGGAATATTACGTAATCTACTTTTATTTCGCCTCATCTGGTATATGAATTCGATGGTAAAGGAGATGGGGTTCCATTCCAAGATTTTATTATTTTGAAAATTCCCAATTCTGCCTGTATCGATTTTTGTCATTTTTTTTTAGTGGAGTAAATATTAATACTATTTCTTTTAGATTAATCTTAAAAAGTACGGACTATATGTGATAGTACTACGCAATTCCCACTACTTTAGTCAATAATTTCTTTATAAATCGGTCTGCATCCTTACCAGGACGTAACTCTATCGAATCTGGAAGGATCAACTTCGCAGATTCTGCAATCAATTTGTTATCAACAGTTGTATTAAGACGCTGGGCTCTTTGGGATACAAATCGGGCAAGTCCAATACTCGCACGCAAACTTGGTGGTCGCTCCACGGCGGGGTCCATTCTGCATTGAATCATCAGTTCTATAATCTTTTCTTGAGTGAGAGCGGATAATTTATATTCGGGGCAATTGGAAACCATTATCTTCTGTTCTAACGATTTAGGAGGATATTTTAAATGGATCCAGACTTTAATTCTATCCTTAATTGCTGATGGTAACCTCCGAGTTCCCTTTAATTCAGCAGGATTCATAGCAGCAATCACATAAAAATCATCCTTTGCCCTTAACCATGTCTTAAGTTGAGGGATATATAGACGACGCTCCTCCATGGCATCCAACATGCTATTTAGAACATATTGATCTCCACGATTAAGCTCATTTGCGAGAAATATTCCTCCCTTTAGAGCCGCTAAAGAAAAAGGACCGGGGATATATGAATTCGGGGAAAACCCGTATTTAAACACCAATGTAGGATCGAATGAACCTATTAGGGTCGCAGGTCGTACTAAATCAGAGAATGTTATCCAAAAAAACTCTTGATTTAGATCATAGGCAAACTTACGGCATAAGGCTGTCTTCCCGCAGCCTACCGGGCCGACGAGACCCACAAATAAACCCGCATTATAAGCATCCGTCATCGCTTCGTAGGCTTTTTTATACTGGCCCTCCAAAACAAGAGGTATATCTTCGCGAATATCCTCTATCTTGCTTTCTTCCATTAGTTTTGAAAACTCTTTAACATCTTCTTTTGACATTTTAATTACTACCTAATTTTTATAATTAATTTGGAATAACTTTCCAATATAATTTTTCAGCATCTCTATTATTTTTTCTTTATCTTTTTACTATTTAGATTTATGAGCTCATAGTGATTCGATTCAATCAGTAAAAAATCTCTCGGTCTCTGTGGGTTGAACAATAACGGGCACTTTATATTCGAGCTTTTGGATGACTTTGACGATCTTATTATATTCATTTTCCTCTAAAACAGTCCTTCTTAGCGAGAGTTCTAATCGTTTCATTATAAACGTTCCAAAATATGTATCCTTTAATTCTTGTATGTAATATTTTTTTCCTTTCTTTTCTACTTGACAATCTTGTAATTCCTTAATGCGCTTATATAATATTACTTTCGCGAGAGTCTTCCACGCTTTTCTCTCCTTTAATGCTTTTAAATCAAAATCCCGGTGATTAAGAACATCATCTTTGATTAATGAAATAATACCCTTTATAAAATCAGTAAAAAATTGTCTTTTAAAATTATCGAGGGTAATATCGTCTGGAATCTTGCTTTTAAGCTCCGAGATGAGGGCTTCAATCTTGCCTTCACTGGACTTAGCATAAAACTCTTGAAAAAACTTTTCTTCAACCTTTTGGCAGAACATCGCATATTGAGGTTTTAATTCCATATTATCCCTTTTTTACTTAAGTTTAATTTTATTATCACAAATAATTTTATCTACATCTTGGTGGGTTATCAGTAGAACTTGGGTATCCTTAGCAATATAAGAAAGGTTCGATAATAAGTTTTGACGATTATTTACATCTATAAACTCAGTTGGCTCGTCTATTAAAAGAAATGAAGATTTTCCGATTAATTCACTTAGGGAAAGTTTATAAGCAAGGCCAAGAATCAGTTTATATCCCCCTCCCTCATAGACCCACGCGGGATAAATATCTTTGTCTATTTCCATACCTTTTGGAGTAATATATAAACTGTAATCTTCACTATCTACGTAAACCCTTTCGAATTCCTCTTCAGTTGATAATTTGTTATGAAATTCGAAAATTTTTTCTTCTAAAGATGCAGAAACATTATCTCGTATTATTTCTTGAGTTTTATTAAATATTTCTTGATATCTTCTATATTTTTCGGCAAGGTTCCTCTTTATGTAAAGATTTTGGACTTTTGCTTCATTTATAGCTATTTTCTTATCCAGTCTCTTTATTTGGGCTTTATTATCTTCTAAATCTTTTATCAATTGGGTTTTTTGCTCTTCAAGATGTTTTATTGTAGAGGCTTTTTCTGATATTTTGCTGATTATTATCTCTCTAAAATCATCTCTCAATTTTGCTGCGACCCCTATAGATTGACTGGTTTCGTATTCTTGTATCCTTTCAAATATTGTTTCCAAATCTTTCAAGATAGGATCTTTTTCATCTACTTTTTCCACATATTTCTCTATTTCACCTTTTACAGTTTCTAAAATCGAGGATAACTGTCCTTTTTTCTCTGTTAATGTTTGCTCGGTGTTTTTCTTTTCTCTTTGGTTTTTGGCTAATTTCTTTCTTAATTCTTGATTTCTTTTCAAGGTCGTATTTATTTCACTTTTTTTCTGTTCCTTAACACCTTGTTTCTCTCTTAAAGCTTTTAATTCTCCATTTTTTTTCTTTAAGTTTAACTCTTCTACATCGATTGCTTTTTTCAATTCATCTATTTTAGATTCTAGATTTTTATCAAAAGAGGACTTAATTTTATTTTCCAAATCCTCTATTTTTTTAATTGAATGTGTTATTTTCACGTTTTCCTGGTATAATTGCTTCTCTTTTTTTTGAAGGTTTAATAGGTGCTCTTTCAATTTAGTCCTTTCTTCTTCATTTAATTTTAATTTTTGATCCAATTTTTCGAGTTTTAGGTCGCATTCCTTAATTTCTGTTTTTATTTTCTCTGAATCTATAGGTGCACCGCAATATTCGCACTTTTGATTGTCCTTATTTGTTTTTCTCCTAGTTAATATCCCAATAATATCCCCTTTTTCCCTTTCTATAGTTCTGAAGGATGTTTGCAGGCCTAATTGCTCTTCTTTTATCTGTTTTATTGTTTCACTAATATCTTTCCGTTTTTCTTCAATCTCTTTTAATTTCTTTTCTAAAGATTGCTTACTCCCGTGTTCTTTAATAAAAGAATCAAATTCCTCCACCAAGCTTTCTTTTTGTCTTTTAATTGTTTTTAATTCAACTTTCTTATTTTCTTTATGCTTTATACCTTTCTGAAGAGCCTTTATTTCTTGTTCGCTTTCCTTAACTTTTTCCTTTATATTATCTGTTATTTCGATTATTTCCTTTAAGATTTCATCCAAATCCTTTATGGAACCATATTTTCTTTTATCTTCCTCCATTTCCTTTTGGATCATTTCTAATTTTATTGAGCATTCTTTTATCTGGTTTTTAGCTTTTTCCACCGCTTGCATTTTATTGGAGATCATCTCAGAAGAATCTTTAAACGCCTTTAATTGGTTGAAAGTATTCTTTTCATTTTTTATTTCCAATTTAAGATTGTTATACTTTTCTTCTTTCTTCTGTAATTTCGTTCGATATTGTTGTTTTTCCTTTGTTGCTTCTTGTATAATCGCTTCAAGAGTCTTGATAACTTTTCCTTCCTTTTCAAAATCCAATGCTCGGCGCCGAAAAATCTTTCCCAAAGCAGTCGCGGTTTTTATTCCAAACACAATATCCAATTCTTTATCTCCTCTTATAATTTCCGAGATTTCCCCTTGAGCAAAATGAAGCCCCGTTTCGAAAAAGCGTTTAGAAATTCCTAATATTTCTAATAATTTCAGAGATAAATCCTCCTCGTGATCACCAAAGTCAGATGCTAAGACATATTTCTCATTATCATCTTCAATAATCTTTTTTAAAGTAAAAAACCCATTGGCAGAGCGCTTTTTTCCTTTCAACCTGTGCATTCTCTGGAGCTTATATTTCGTTCCATTTTTTCCTCTTAAAATCAGTTCAACACCTAAAACATTTTGCTTAAACCTTGCTAATTGTGCTATTTTCTTAAATCCATGGACACTTCCGAAAAGGCAATATTCAACTGCGTAAAATATTGTAGTTTTTCCCGAGTTGTTCCTTCCATGTAATAAATTGAATTTGGGATCAAAATCCAATTTTAAAGAGTCATGCTTTCTGAAGTTTTTTAATTGAATCGATTCTATCAGTCTAATTCTACCTCCGATGTTGTTTGATCTGCTATTTCTTGCTCTTCTTGTAGGTCTGACTCAAACATCTCCTTTATTCTCCTTATTAACTTCTCTTTTGCGTGCTTTCTAAGATTAAATAATTTTGTTAAATTATCATCGTCATCATATAAATAATTTGTAAAATCAAATAAGGAAGTAAGATTATTTTTTTCACGATTTGTCAACTCAAATTCTTCTAAAATCTCGGAAATGTTAGATGTAAATTTCATAATGAACCTCTTCTTAATTTCTGTCTTTAAATTATAATATTTATTAAAAATAATAGTTAATATCTTAATTTTAAATATTAGTAAGATAATTAATATGCGTACATTCGTTATTGTCTTTTGTAATCTTAATCACATACTCACTATGGCGCTTAAATGAATCATCATGAGAGATTACAAATAATTGGTTAAATTCCTTGATGTTATTAATGTATTGACTGAGATTGTTCCTTGATTCAGGGTCTAAATTGGTTGTAGGTTCATCAAAGATCGCAAATTTGGCCGAAGTAAGGGTTTTTAATATGGCAAGCCGTATCGCTAACGCCGCAGCCATTTTCTCTCCTCCTGATAACCGAATAAATTTTTTCTCACTTTTAGTTTTTCTTATACTTATTTCATATTCTTGATCCCAATTTAATGAGGGATTTTCGTCTCCGCGAATATTTCTATATATTTTAGATGCTTCCCTATTTACTTTTGCGATTAATTCCTTTCTCATTTTAGGTTTAAATTCTCGTAGCCATGATCGGATTTTTTGAATGAATTTTCTTTCTGCTTTCAGTTTTAACTCTATTTCTCTTAATTCATTGAGTTCTTCTTCTTTTTTCTCTAATCTCTTAATAGATTCGTTAATCTCTTCAATCTGCTGATTTAGATTCCTTAACTTTTCCTCCCATTGAATAATCGCGGTCTTATTTTCTTCATATTTTTCTTGAAGTTCATTAAAACGCTCTTTATCATAGGTATTAGATAAATTTGTTTTTTCTTCTAATTTTTGGTTGTACCTACGATTAATCTCCTCTAATTCTGCTTTACTCTTATTTACTTTTTGTTTTCTTTCAGATACTTTTTTAGCTTCATTTATATTTTTTTGGTATTCCGCGTAGCTCGGTTCTAATTTTGCCTCCTTTTTTCTTAATTCCTCTAGCTGGTGTGGGACATTATCATATCGTTTCACTTTATTTTTTAATTCCATTCGTTTTTGCTTTATTTCCTCTCTTTTTTTTTCGAATGGTTTTATTTCACTTTTAAGTTGTGCTAGATTTTGAGTTCTTCTCTTATGGATCAAATAATCACGATAATACTCTTCTAGACTTTCTTTTTGCTCCACCATTTTCTTTTTAGCATCAATAATACTTTCTTTTTGAGATATTTCTAACTTTAAATTAGAGATATCATTTTTTAATTCACTTATTTGTTTTTCTAATTCTTCAAGATACACCTTCTTTCTTTTTAAATCTTCGATCCTATCCTCAAATTTTTTTTTTTCTTTTATTTTACTGAGAGTATTCCTTAACTCGAGCTTTTTATCTTCTAAATCCTTATTTTTTAAATTGATTTGAATCTTAAAGAATTCCATATCAAATTCACCCTCTTGGATATTTTTACATATCTGATCAGTAAACGGACAGAGTTGCTTCTTTATTTTATCTTGATTATTTTGAAAAAAGGCAAGATCATTGTTTATGCTG
>CAZDJH010000188.1:0-7556 GCA_964505645.1 uncultured archaeon
AATAGGAATAGGTGCGGGGTCGTGTGTCGACGGCGGTCAAGGGGCCCAAATAGCCGTCTTGTTCCATGGTGGTCTGTGCCAAAGAATTTATGTCGATGAGAATGTCAGTCGCCCGCCACATCCCGGAAGATGCGATGGCGGAGGCTGAGGAAGTAGCGAAGTGGTCTTGGGTGCGCGAGTCGGCACGCTTAGCGAGGTCTTGATAGACGGAAAAGGCGCCTCCGATGGAGTCTAAGTGTGCTTCTTGTCATCTCGACCGCCTCATCAACGCCTACAGCACAACCGCCTTGGACTCCATTTTAGACGAGATCAATGCCCTCATTGGCGAGCTCCAACCCCATTAGCCCCCAAAATCCCGCTCTTTTTTTTCTAAATATTACGAATTTGGACACCTTAAGCGAGGTCGGAAAACGCGATGCCGAAATTTTTACAATTTGCAAAACTTAAGTTACTTTATTAATTATTAGGATTTAATCTAATTGTTAAGAATAAAAGTTGTGATTAAACATTTCTAGCTTTAAATTTAAAATTTGCCTCTTCGGACCACCTAGCGTTGGTAAGACTTCCATATTACTTAAATACATCAAGGACTTCTTCAGTAATAGCTTAAAGAAAACCATTGGGTCAAACTTTCTTATAAAGGACCTCGAAGTTGATGAAAAGGAAGTAAGACTATTGCTATGGGATATTGGCGGTCAGGAGCGCTTTGCACACCTACGTCAGATATATTTTAAGGGAAGCCACGCGTCTTTAGGGGTATTTGATGTCAATAATAAACAAACGCTAATTAAAATTCCCGGATGGGTCTCATCGATTAAAAAAAGTGTAAAAAGAGGGATCCCTATGATTCTCATAGGAAATAAGATCGATTTAGATCGGAAAGTAGAGCGAGAAGAGGCGGAAAGGCTAGCGAAAAAGCTGGGATGCGAATACATAGAAACCAGCGCAAAAACAGGTGCAAATATCGAGCGGGTGTTTGAAAAAATCGCAAGGCTATGTTTAGAATCCATTGCAGTAGATTAATCTTCTCTTTTAATTTACATCTCTCCCCCTCTATCTTTTAGCTTAGGTCATTTCTCTCAATTTTTTAAAACGTTTAGCCAATATTTGTGGTTTCTTGTCGGAAATGTTCTCATTTTCCCAAGGATCTTTCTCAATATTATACAGATTTAGTTTCTCTTGATTTTGCCAGACAAGCTTATATTTTGCATTAGAGATCATCCTCCATTCACCTAAACCTCCCTCTCTGAGATCGATGGCAGAGATTTGATAATCTCCATGCTTTTCGGTGGCACCCTCAATTAGCATCCAGCATAATCCTTTAAATGGGGCATTTTAAAGGGCTATTTTTTCATTCGTTTTTTATGAAATACGCTTTCATCGTACGGAAGCCAAGCTCCTCGATGTTGATCGGCAAGGAAGCTTAAGAAATTAAGTTTTTTGGGTTATATTAATTACCAATTGTTAAATATTAATTACCAATTGTTAAATATTAATTACCAATTGTTAAATATTAATTACCAATTTTTAGATATTATTTTAAAATAATGAAGCGATCTATGAGGCGTTTATGTGATTCGAATCCCTAATTTATTCATGTCTGTTTTCAATTCATTTACGGAATTAAAAGTTATTCCAATAATGCCTAATTTCTCGGCAGATTGTACGTTTTTTCGTCCATCATCAATAAAAACGACCTCCTCGGGAGAACATCCCGCCTTTTTGATTGCATATTCAAATACTTCCGGACTTGGTTTTAACATTTGTATCTCATGTGATAAGAGAATTTCATCAAAGTAAGAGAGAAAATGACAATCTATATTTTGTAAGTAATCCCAGTGGCTCTGGTTAATATTTGAAAGGCAAAAAAGTTTGTATTTCTCGCTTTTCCGTAATTTTTCTAATATTTTTACCATGTCTTTATTGACCTTTGTCAATATACTGTTAAACGCATCGTAAAAACGAGTTAGTGTGATATGATCCTTGTCAAGGTTCAAAATATCACATGCGAGTTCATAGAATTCTTGATTATCTATTTGACCTTTATGATAAATATCTGATTGCTTGAAAAACTTGAGCATAAAAGGCGTTTTGGGTTTACTCAATTGGAATGGAGCAAACACTTTCTTAAAGAATTTAGTAATATCCAACTCCACAAACACGCCGCCTAAATCAAATATTATCGTTTTTATTGTCATTTTTTAGATTGTAGTAAATTTCTCTATGAATTAATATCGAAAACTTCTTAAATATTTTTATTATTTTTAATTCGAGAAAACTCACCCTGTTAGGGGTCAGATGAATCGCATAGTAAATTACTAATGTAAAGGACTTAGGAAGTAGGGGTGCCCGACCATCCCGAATCGGTCATCGGCATAGCCCGAGGGGAGAAAAACCTTGCCGTTGCTGTTGGCATCCAAAAAGATAGTCCGGACAAGCCCCGAAAGGATACTTTCTGGAGTGTTGCTGAAACCAAAGCTCTTAAGGGTAAATATCATCATATTCGGAGGAACTTAGGAAGAAAAAAACTCCCGCTAGAGATCAAAAAGATAAGGGGGAATTTCTCACCGAAAACCGACCAATTATTGTATATACTAGCAAATGAAATTGTAGAATATGCAGAACAGTTCAAAAAGCCAATCATCGCCTTGAAAGTCCTCACTCACATCAGAAACCCGTTCCAGAAAAAGAAGAGGGGCAAAAACCTCAATAGACGGATGAAATCTCTGCCCTTCCGGGCGCTCTAATGATATATCGAATACAAAGCCCTCAGAAAGGGGATACTCGTAAAATATATTGAAGTTAGTATTGCAGAGACCTAACCGAATGGCTGAAGCCACCCCTTTAGGGGCTGTGTAATTCATCGATGAATGTATTAATATTTGTTAATATGTACTATTATTTGTTAATATGTATTATTATTATTAATGCTCTGCTTAAAATTTAATGAATAAGAATTATAAAGAGTGAAAAATCACATGAAGGAGATTTTTTCAAAAATAACGGATGTTTTAGACGAAATTAATGAGGATAGGGAAGATATCTTAAATCAATCTAGAGCGATAGTCAGGCAGTGTAGTGTGGCCATTAAATCAATTCATCGAGAGGAATTTGGGGAATATGAGAAAGAAATAGAAAATATCAAAAAGGATTTAAGTAATATGCGAGATTTAATTGACAAAAACCCCGGATATCTATACAAATACCTGAAGACTCCCGAACAAGAGTATGCGGAAGCGCGTATATTATACTCAATCATAAAGAACAACGAGATTCCGAATCATAGAGATCTTAACATAGACCCCCTTCACTTTGCCTTGGGGTGCGCTGATGTCGTGGGAGAGCTGAGGAGGCATATCTTAGATACTATTAGGCAATCGGATATCGGAAGGATAAATGAACTATTGGAAATAATGGATGAAATATATTCACACTTATTTTCAATGGATTATCCAAGCGGATTAACCAAGGATTTGCGTCATAAAACCGACGTTGCAAGGAAGCTCGTTGAAAAAACACGGGGCGATATTTCATTATCTATACAGATGAATGATCTTTCTGAGCTACTGAAAAAAAATACAGAATAAACCTATCAGAAGTTGCAGAAATGAAATATCGGAGGGATTTAAAGTAATTATTTTAGGCGAATCGGTCGAGTAAAAAAATTCTAATAAAAGCAATTATTTTAAATGATCAAAGGATTTAATTGTTTAAATTTAATATTTAATACCTTACTAATAACTCAAATCTCTATTAAATGCTATGCCTTTTGACATCGATAAACTTAAACGAGACGCCAAAAAAGACTATGAAGATGCGTGGTTAGAGTCGCGACGTCTTTTAAAATTAAAAGGAAATTACTTTAACCTTCAAGATAAGGGAAAAGCCCACCCCATCCAAGAATTCATCTCAGATGCACGGACTATAATGCTTAACCTCGGCTTTAAGGAATTGATCTTACCTATGTTTGTTGAAGAAAGTGAGATTTATAAGCAATACGGGCCAGAAGCGGCGTTAATCTTGGACCGATTATTTTATCTTGCAGGCCTACCTCGTCCCGATATCGGGATATCAAATAAGAAAATTGAAAGAATTAAACAAATCGTTCCGACCCTTACAAAAACGGACCGGTTAAAGGAGATATTTAGGGAATATAAGAAGGGAGATATCGAGGCGGACGATTTAATCGAGGTATTTGTAGAGAGGTTGGAGATAAAGGAAAATCAAGCCACTAAAATAATCGATAAAATTTTTCCTGAATTAAAGGAATTAACCCCAATTCCTACAAAAACGACTTTAAGGAGTCATACAACAGCATTATGGTTCAGAGTCTTGGGAGAGCTTCATAAAAAAAAGCAATTACCAATGCAATTCTTTTCTATAGCCAAAAAGTTTAGGAGAGAGCAGAAGTTAGACTCGACCCACCTCTTCGATTCCTATACGCTTTCCCTAGTCATTATGGCAGAAGAAATATCTCTGGAGGATGGGCAAGATATTGCGATACGAATTTGTAAAAAGTTAGGATTTGAAGAGAGTAAGGTAGAAATTAAGCGGGCAACGTCTAAATATTATGCCCCCCAGACGGAATTCGAAATCTTCATAAAGCATCCCACCACAGAGGAATGGATCGAAATCGGCGATGGAGGACTTTACAGCCCCGTGAGTCTCGCTCAGTATGATATTGAATACCCTGTTTTTAACGTAGGATTTGGGGTAGAGCGAATTTGTATGATTAAAACAGAAATTGAGGATATACGAAAATTGGTGTATCCATATTTCTATAAGGATATTAGCTTCACAGATTCCCAAATTGCCAAGGGAATTCACTATAAATTTATGCCTTTAACGGAAAAAGGTATCGAAATTAAAAATTCCATTATAAATACTGCTTTAAAAAATCAAGAAAAGCAATCTCCCACCGAAATTACCGCTTGGGAAGGTTCTATTAAGGGAAAAGCCATTCGAGTAAAAGTATGGGAGACTGACGAGGGTGTAACCTTATTGGGTCCCGCCGCTTTGAATAAAATATGGGTAAAAGACGGCATAATCCTGGGGCTCCCTCCAAATGATACCCCGGAAGATGCGATAGATACGGGAAAAACTTATTTAGAGGGGGTTGCTAATGAAATGGCCCATAATATTGAAGTATTATTGGACCAAGGGAAAAAAAGCTATGAACAGAGGGTTAAAATGTGTTATAGGGCCTCGGAGATTAATATTGAAATCGATGACGTTATTTTGGAATACATCACATCAAAACAGAATAAAATTGATATTAGGGGCCCGGTATTCGTGGGATTGTCGTTTGAAGTAATTGATTAGAGTTTAGGAGGATAAAAATGAAAAAAAAGGTCATGGTTGCTGGTACTTTTGATATACTTCATCCAGGGCATATTTTTTTGATAGATAAAGCCGCGGAGCTTGGAGTTGTGTATGTTATTGTAGCCACAGACAAGAACAGAAAGAAATTTTCTGGAGAATCGCCGATCGTGCCAGAGGAACAAAGACTCGAGATCGTAAAACATATAAAAAATGTAAAGGAGGCTCGATTAGGCCGGGCAGATAATAATCCTCTTAAGACCGTTGCCGAATTGAATCCAGATATCATTTTACTGGGTCCTGACCAACAATATGGCGTTCAAGAGCTTAAAGACGGATTAAAAGGACTGGGTCTTGGAAATATCGAGGTAAGACGGTTAAATACATATTACGATGAGTATCCATTACATAGCTCCAGTCAAATTAAGAATAAGATAATTGAAAAATTTAAATTAAATCGGAAGTAATTATAATGCCAGACGAAATTCAAATTAACCCAGATAATTATTCAAATTTTTTTGCCTTGTACCATATCGCCGATAATATCGGAGATAAAAAGTCCCTTCATATGAGTAGTAATCAGTTCGGAACGATATTAAACGTGTCTCAGCAAACGGCTTCCCGTCGGTTTAGTGATCTGGAGGATCTTGGCTGGATCGAGCGTAAAATAGAAGGCAACGACCATATTGTTCGAATCACTAAAACGGGCGCGGATGTTCTGCTCGCGCAATATAAAAGCTTAAAGAATATTCTTGAAAATATCCTTATTGTCGGGGAGGTAACTAGTGGATTAAAGGAGGGCGCCTATTATGTCAGCATCAAAGGTTATTTCGAGCAATTCAAGGAAAAATTAGGCTTTACACCATATAAGGGCACGCTTAATTTGGAATTAAGCGATTTAAATTATAAGCTTTTACGCGAAAATATAAAAAATCGCATACCCATTATAATTGAGGGCTTTCAAGACAAGCAATCTGAACGTATGTACGGAGATGTGGAATGTCATGATTGCTACCTCTCTCGCTTGGACAATCAAGAGCGAAAGCGGAAAGCAGCTATTTTAGATATTGAGCGAACGCACCATAAGGAAAATATTGTGGAAATACTTGCTGAACCCTACCTTAGGGATTATTTTAACCTAAAAGATGGGGATCGCTTGCGGATTGAGTTAAATATGAACCGAAAAATCCATTAAATACTTTTTTTTTCGGGATAGTTCTTAATTTGAGCGTAAATATAAACGCCCCTATATACGGCTGAGAGAGAAACCAAAATCATAAAAATAAAGAGAAACAGCTCTCCATATCCTATAAAGTACGCGATTACCATTGTCACAAAAATGAAAAATAATCGTTCCGACCTTGCCATCAATCCTATGTCAAAATCACCGTTGAATAGCGTTTCTGCTCGTGCTCTGGAATAACTAAATAAAATTGAAGATAAAAAGGAGATAATCACGATAAGTTTCAGATCTATCACGCTCCAGAGGGTTTTATTCCAATAATAGATTAATAACCCTAAAAAGATCACAAATTCCGAAATTCTATCCATAAGAGAATCAAAAATCCCTCCAAAAGCACTTTCCGCACTTGTTAATCGGGCAATTGCCCCATCCACACCGTCAAATATGCCTGTGGTAAATACGAAGATGCCGAATAGAAGTAAATTATGAAGAACTACTAAAAAGAAAAAACTTAGGAGGGCATTAAAAAGCATTATCCAAGTTGCGATGTTGGGCGTTATGTGAATCTTTGATAATCCTTTAGCGATTTTCAAGATGAGAGGCTTAAAAATATAGCGTAAACGAAATTTAGAAGGCATTAATGATACGTTTTTATATTATTTTATTTTATTATTAGTATGAAGTTAAAGTTAGTACTAAAATCCATTACTAATAAAAGTAAAGAAGTGAATATTAAGTTTAACATTGCGCCATCTCAGCACCTTGGTTTCATCAATTTTGTCAATCTATGCCTTGAACAAAACAACCCAGTTGAGTTTACCTTTGAGAAGGTTTCCAAGTCGGGGAAAAAGGAGGAAAGTAAGATCGCAGGCACCTTTTTTTTCGAATCAAAAGAAGGAACCGACCTAAAGGAGTTAAAGAAAGAGTTAGAAAAGCAGCGGGACCATAAGAAATAGGTCTAGTTTTTTGATGATTTAGCATAAAAAAATAGGTAATATAAGTATATACGTCAAAAAGCAACCCCAAAAATGCGAAACACATTGCCACAAGAAAA
>CAZDJH010000189.1:0-7541 GCA_964505645.1 uncultured archaeon
CCAACCCTTATTTTTTCTGAAAAATTACTATTGATCAGAATACTTTATAATTACTTTATCTATTAAGTTAATTCGTCGTTTACATCTATCATAATGATTTGATTCCAAAAAAATTACTTTAATAGTATATACTAAGGAAAAAAATAATGCTATTTAAATTTTCTTAAATTAATATATTAAAGTGAGTCTCCTTATAAGAAAGTAAAGAAATTCTACATAGAAGTTTAATAGGGAAGGAAGAAAAAAGTGGATTACATTTTCATTTATTTTGGATAGATCCAAATTTTCTTAAATTAGTTAAAATATTAATATATTAAAGAGATTTTACTTATAATCTTGTAACGCAAGGAGAAAAAAAATGGATAAGGAAGAGATAGAAAGCAATCTTAGAAATTTAATGGAATTGGTACCCGAATGTGAGGGATTAATTGCTGCGGATAAGAAAACTGGTGAAGTAATTGTTGGGCAGACGATTACAGAGATGGATCATGGAAAAATAGCCAATGCGGCAGCAAAGATACTTGAAGATTCGAGCAAATTGGGGGAGGATATCGGCAAGGGCGATATTAAAAATACAACCATGGCGTTAGCCGAGGGTTTTGCTGTAATTGTAGGTTCGGACGATCATGTCTTTATTGCGCTCGCTGGGACTGACGGGAGGGCTTCGTTAGGTCTTCTCAAGCGGAATTTAGAATCCATTAGTGAGTAATAGTCAAAGCCCTAGTTTTATTTATTATTATTTTTATTCTACTTTTTTAAAAAGGTTACAAAACCTTTTTAAATCGTTGGTTATTAGGTAAATATTTTACAGTTTATCGCAAAATGAACCAATTAAACAAAAAATAAGAAATGGATCAGATTTTCTCAAGAACATTATAAAAATTTTATCTCCTAGATTTACTTTAAAAATAAAAAAGTATTAAATCCCTTCCTCTTCCAAGAGGGAATCTAAATCAGTTTTCTCTTCACGTTCTTTCTCTTCTTCCCCCTCTCTTATTTCTGAAGGTTTCACATACTTACCTCTCCGAGGCTTCTTTTTCTTTCGCTTAGAAAGGGGTGTTTCGATCTTCTGCTTTAGACTATAGGAATAAACTCCTGCTAAGACCCATAGGGTTATAAGAATCGGGAGCATGATGAAGATAAAGTTATTCATAATACTTTCCAAAAGTTGAGCTCGCATAATATTCACCGTTATTGAACTTTCGGGGCTATAGGACTCTAAAGTATCGAGATTATCCGCTTGCACTCTAATATTGACCGTTAATTCCGTGGACGGGATGTTTTGAAATATGATTTTAAATTTCACCGTCGTGGATTCATCGGGGGAAAGGTTTTCCAAAACCAAAGATTCTTCAAGGACAATCTCAACGCTAGGATTTACATTTTCAAATTCTAGTGAAACATCGGTAATCCTTAATCTGGCATTGCCCTCATTAGTTAATTTGACGGTTAGATAGTTTGTCTTATATTTATAGAAAACTGAACCGACAACTCTGCTTACAATGGATAATTGAGATGGATATGCTGTAAATGATACGTTAAAAACCCTTGATGCGTTCAAAACATCATCGCTTCCATCCCAAGCCATTTTCAAGGTTGCAATATTGTTAGTAATCGCTATATCAGATGGAGAAATCTCAAAGGTTGCCTTTCCTTTACTATCTGTGTCCGCGAGAGGGGATGTTATGTTATTCCACTGAGTTCCATCATAATATTGGCATATAACCGATTTGTTTTTTATGGCTTTACCGAATTCCGTAGTTAGTACGGAACTTATATTGAAATCCGTCCCTTTCTTTAGTTCTTTCGGCACAGTATTCATATTTCCGAATTGGCTCGCCGCTTGTAGCAAATAAGAGGCGTTAAAAAAGCTATACGAACTAATTGAATTCTCATCAACAATATTTCCGATTATATGAGTACTCTGTGGTGAATATATACATTTATCCCGATTAAATTCCGTGATGAGGGCCGGATCTTGGGAGTTTGAAATTTTTAAGGATATAATCGAGCCTTCAAACTCATCTTCCGTTTTATTTACAAGAAGTGAGATATTGGCGCTTTCATAGGTTCCAATAGCATCTCCGCCGACATATACCGTGGCGATAGCTTTTGATGCACCGCTTCTTATGGGGCTATTAAGTCCCCCCCATATACCATTTTCATCTATAGAAGGAATGTCAACTGAAACTGTAAATTCTTGGCGATCATTCCCACTGTCACTGCCTTGCCGTTCTATGGTTTGTAGGGCGGATTCCGATTCATTAATGACCCATTCATCGTTTTCCAAGGCGACCAATTTAACCGAAACCTTGGCATCTACATCGAAATTCGGGTCTAAATTCCTTAGAGATACTTTAAAATTAATAGATTCACTTGGATTCAAGATGGTTTCGTTTTGAAAGAAGGATTCCATATTTATACTAATTTTATAATCCTCCTTATCGTAGGTAAATTGCTCGCTTAAACCGGAATCCTTTATTGCATAATAATTGGATGGAAATTGAGTTGTTTTGTTTACAGAAGCTAAATATAAGGTATAAGGGCGGATTTGATTCGACTCGCCTATATTTTTAATACTCTGGACCTCCAACTGGTTTTTCTTAGAATTGGGAAGATAGGTAAGGTTTCCAAACGAAAGCTCATAATGGTCAATATATATGGGGATCTTCTTGCATCCGGTTAATGTCCCATTATCCCAGAATACACCTAAATGATATTTGCCATATGTGGGTAAGGAATCATTTACTTGTAGGAATGTCTGATTTCCAAACTCATAAAGTAAGATTGACTTATCGAGTGATCTCGACCCTGAACTATCAATAAACGTTTTATACGGCGAACCATCGGGTTTAAACAAGGTTGCATTGATATCGCCTGAAGAGGGCGCAATAGATCCCGGACCACTAATATCAGCACTAATGGTCATATTATCGCCTCGCATAAAGCCAAGACTTTCCCAGAAATAATCTTTATAGTGAATAAAACTCTCAACATCCGAAATTGCATTGATACTCAACAATTCCAAAGAATAGGTTCCATCTATTATATTAAGTGTTGTATTTGATAATACAACTTTTTCTAATACCGGGTTATCTTCAAGCTTCATTTCACCACTTGTCTCGCCAAGGATAGAGGCGAAATTAGGGTCTAATAATCGATTCGCGGTATGATAGTTTTCATAGGTAAACCAAAATGCTGTAAAATTCCAATTGGTAAACATAGGGTCGTCTTCGGTGAAGGTGTAATTTAACACCCACTCAGGACTCTGCACCTCATAATCCAGCCGATATTGGGAGGTGGCGTTTTCTGCTGAGTATGCTTTTGCATAAAATGATGATACATTGAATGTAAAACTGCTTGTAATGGACGTATTCCAATTAAGTTCAACATTGAAGTTGGAAAGCTCATCGGAGGACACATAACTCGAAAAATTATGCGTCCATTTCCCTAAGCCCCATTTCTCATTTGATTTATCGTTGTTTATTATTTCCCTATCTTCTAATGGAATGTTGTCGATTGTAAGGTTTATAAAGCCATCTGTTTCGAAATCTGAAGGCATATATCCCCTTGTCACATTAATTTTGAAACCACTTGCATCATAATCTTCATATACCCAATTACCTAAACTTAATGATCCCGTTAATAAGATATGTTCTACTTGTGAATTATCACTATAAGATCCTGTTTGAGGAATACAGACTAAACTATATATCTCATCGGTAGTATTACTGCTAATCACAACAAAATAATTAGATAATGGCAGATTCTTGGTATTAATAGTATTATTAAAAGATACAAATTTTATCTCATCTCCACTGTAGTTGCTAATATTTACTTGATCGATAATTGAGGATGAATCAGGCTCAATTGATTTACTAGATAACTCACTCTGGGTTCGGGGGATTGTCCCGTTTGCATAATAAAGACTAAATGATAGTTGAGCGTTTTGATCTTTTGCTTTAGATCTATTTAGGGTTCTAATCCATGTAGTTATGCCATTAATAGTTGAATTCGATCCCTTAAGATCAAATTCCAATGCTATATCCTTATTCTCTTGTATTGATAGTTGAGAACCTTGAATTGATTTAAAATCTAATTCATACAAACTTATGTTAAATTCTTCTGTTTCTGGTCTCTTGAATATAAATTTGACATTAGTAATATTAAATCTATTCATATATTCAAGATTCGTATTCATTATATTTTCTTCAATTGATTGCCTTTGATTGCTCGCTGTAATTGATGTCGAAACTATTTCATTCCAAGTCTCAGTTGTTTTATTCTTTACGGAAATAGAAAAAGTTAGATTTTTTTCAGTTTTAAACAATAGGGAGGATATAAAACCTAAAATTTTTGTCTGATTAAAATCTTCGTCTGTATAATTTGCATCTAACACTAAGGAAATGTTATTATCAATGAGAGTAGAGCTTAATATTATACCACTATCTATATTTCCATCTGTTATTGCAATTTTATTGATGTTATTATTTTCTGATTCTGTGATGTTACTTCCTTCAACATTAAAATCAAAATCTTGAAAACCTTCCAAATTAGAAGCATCATCATCTTCAATTACATAATCGGTCGTGTAATTATTTTGATATGTGAAATTAAAATCTCCGTAGGTTAAATAGGAGTGGTCTGTGGGCGCCGATATATTAAAGCTCCCTTTATTATTATAAGATGATGATTTATTTTCCATATAGACTCGGACGGTTTGGTTCGCCCCATTTCCCACGATAGACTCGGTTAAGGCCGAGCTCGCCGAGATTTGTGAAAAGTCATTTTTGGTGTCAGATTCTGAATTTTTGGGAGATATGGGAGTGTTAAGAAACCAAATTGCTGCTAGTCCCGAAATAAAGATTACGCTAACAAGTAGGAACGCGCTTATTTCTCTTTTTGAGTAGTGATAATTGCGATTACAATGAGACAATGGTTAAATCAATTCAATATATTTTTTTAATTATTAATTATAAATGATAAATTTTTGAAATTTTTTTAACTTTATTAATTTCCCTTACCTATATATGAAATATTTTATTATCCAAATTTCATATAATAAGTAAATCAATAGATATTTAATTATCCAACAAGAATTATGATGAAAAATCAAATTTTAACGTATATTGATGAGCATAAGGAGGAATATATTGAGTTTTTACAAGAAATTATTCAAGTTAATTCATATAATCCCCCTGGTAATGAAAAGGATGTTGCGGTAGAGATTCAGAATTATTTTAACTCGTTTGGGATCTTTAATGAACTTTTTCCCCTTGAAAATAATCGAGCAAATTTTATTGCCTCACTTAATGAGGATTATAGCGGAAATACATTATTATATACGGGACATATGGATGTGGTACCTCCTGGCGATGAAGATGAATGGAAATATCCCCCCCTCTCGGCTCATGTAAAGCGTAGTAAATATATGTATGGAAGGGGGACCTCAGATATGAAGGGGGGTTTGACAGCGATGGCCATCGCATTGCAAATTATTGAGCATTTTGATATCAGTACAGATAAAAATTTGGCCTTCCTTGCAGTCTCTGATGAAGAAGTATTAGGGGAAATTGGTACTAAGTGGAGTGTTGAACATATTCTGGAGGAACGCAATATTGACTGTAAGTTTGCGATCGTAGGCGAGTGCACTGGTTTGCCACCCCTTCCCAAGGGCTTGATCGTGGGGGAAAAGGGACATATCACGTTAAAAATCACTGCACACGGAATCGAATGTCATTCTTCAATTCCGTTCGAGGGTAAAAATGCTATTTACATGATAAGTGATATTATTCAAAATCTGAATACACTCAAGGACTATATAGAGGATGTCCCCCCACCAATGACAGAAAAAGAGCTTAAAGATAATGTGAGTGAAATATTCCCTAATAAAGAGATATTTGAAAAAATATTTAATGAACAACCCCGACTACAAGACTTCATTAAATCTTTAAAAACATTTACAAAAAGCGTCAATATAATCGATGGGGGTATCAAAGACAATGTCGTTCCGGGTAAATGTGAGGCAATAATGGACTTTAGGACCTTTCCCGGAATAGATGCTAAGATAATTATTAATGGATTAACTTCTCTAATTGAAGATCAGTGTAATTACCAAGTTATGGAACAACATCAGAAAAAAAACGATGAGATTTATGTTAATTTGGAATTAATCCATGAAATTAAAGCGTCCTATTGGGAAGATTGGAAATCATCTACAAAATTAAAGACTTTGAAGAAAAATGTTGAGGAGATTTATGGAAAAACGTCATTTTATTCTCTTTTTCCAGGTGCATCTGATGCGCGATATCTTCGAAACTCGGGTTATTGCCCGCAGACAGTGGTTTTTGGTCCCGGTGATGGTGCCAAGGTGCATAGTGTTGATGAATACATCGAGATTGAAGATTTTATAAATGTGCTCAAGGTTTATACATTATTTGCTTATAATTATTTGACTGAATAAATTTTTATTAATTAAAATTTCTATAATATTTAGTAATAAGATAAAAAGGATTTAGTAAGGAATTTGTCGAACTATAAAATTGAAGATAGCGTAATATTGGTAGATACTTCTAGATCGATGTTGAGAAGGGATTTTAACCCTAATCGGTTAACAGTTGCATTGAAATGTGCTAAAGAATTTATTCAACGAAAGTTCTCCATAGATCCTAAGGACAGAATTTCACTTCTCACATTTGGCAACACAACAACGCAAATTACTCCCTTTACTTATGATTCCGAAAAACTCATAAGGTCTATGAAGAAATCCCAGATTATTATTTCGGGAACAGGGAATATAGAAAATGGGCTTTCTTTTGCCCTCCAATTATTAATTGAAGAGATGCAAAAAATCGGGGGCAAAATGTGTCGTATTTTTATAATAAGCGATCATAAATTTGCCTATACTCAAAAAATAGATCAAATAGCTAATGCCGCCAAAGGGCTGGGTGTATTTATTGATGCTTGCCAGCTGGGATTAACCCAAGATTTTTCACAGAATATATTGAAAAGAATTTCAAAATTTACCAAGGGAGAATTCGGATTTTTTAAGAATCCACAAGCAGTGATCAATGCTGGAAGATATTTTGCATCAAAGAAAGAAATCAATAGCGCTCCAGATTACCTTTCTTCATCTCAAAATAAGCATAGAACACCCCTCTTAAGTTCGATAGCATTACCTTTAAGGAGACCAGGCATATTAGAAATTCGCTTGATCTATGATGATCTAAAAAAGCAGCAAGAAAAATGCCAGATATGCCACTCAATTAAATCTCCAATTACAAATGAAGGCTTTCTTTCTGAAGGCGGCTATTGTCCGTCATGTGGAAAGCCTATGCATATGTCTTGTGCGACAATGTGGGCGCAAAAAACCGAGGGCAAAAAAAACATATTTCGATGCCCCTTCTGCTATTTCCTTTTAAAGATCCCGCCATCTATACAGAAAATTGTTCAAAACCATAAGCAAAAAGCGAACCAAAAAGTAGAACCTGAAACCACTGAAATGATTCCAATTGCCCAAGAACAAGTTGAAAATATCGATG
>CAZDJH010000190.1:0-7523 GCA_964505645.1 uncultured archaeon
CGGCATAGGTCCCTTCGTGATCCGTATAGGTCAGGTAGTTTCGTCGATATGAACAGCTTTACAGCGTACATAGACAGGAACGCGGAGGTCAGGGACTACTTCATGGTCGATTTTGAAATCTCCCTTCCGGATGTAGTGAATATACCTGATTCCCCTCCGAATAATATCCCCAAAAGCAAGATTATGGATATTGACCTGATTCGCCTCAATTTACCCGCCTTAACCCTCACATACGTGCTGAAATCCATATTTTCCAAGCAGAAAATAGTTTTGATTATGAACCAAGACTTCTTAAAGGACCATTTTCTGAATTTCTTTAATTTCATTACGAAACAATCGTTTGATACCGATATCTCTATTATTTCCGAAGAAGCTTATAACGAAAAGAAGAAGCAATACAAAAAGGCAATGGTGTTTAAGCGGACAGAGATTATAAATAACTACAAGAAACTCATTAATCCAAAGAAGTTAAATATAGAGAGGATGATCGTCAATCGGTTTTTATCCGAAGGAGATTTAGGATATGGCTATATTCTGCTAAAAAATGAAATCTTTAAAGCCTATAAGTTTTCTAAGAGGATCGTGGAAATAATGGACGATTTGAAGCAAAATAACAAAAATGTGAATACTCTTAATATCGCCTCGGAGATTGAGGATGAATTTGACGTGAATATAAATAATAAATACCTAAACTTCTTAATTAATATAATTGAGAATTATTTTGATGAAAGTGCCCCTCCAATCCAAGATAGCTTCATGACGTTAATATAGAACATAAATAATTTAAAAAAAGACCGGAGCACTTTAGATTTCCATCTTTCTTCTTTTTCTTTTTTTTTAAATACCCTTTTTTAAATATCCTAATAGCTACTATTAGGATAAAATAGATAATCTTCCCGTTTTTTATAGTTTATAATAAATGAACTTTTAAGACCTTTAAGCTGAAGTTAAGTAGGGAATGGATAAAATTATATTGAGAAAATCGTTTATAATAATACAAAAGTCGATTAATAATAATGATAACAAAAGAGCTTAATTGGAATAAAGCGGATTGGACTAAGCGGGCATATAAATTACTGGAAGGAGTGAAACAGTTTCCTAAAGATAAAAAGATCATCATGGTAATTCGCCATTCGCACCGCTTTGATTCCGAAGATATCCGAAACCATATGCACGATAAGCTTACCCCGATAGGGCATAAATATGCGAAAGATTTCGGGAAACATCTTCCGGAGGATCGCTCACTACGTATTTATCACAGCATTATCGAGCGCTGTAAGGAAACCGCGGATAATATTATTGCCGGATTTAACCATAAAACAGAAAATAGTAAATCAAAAGCCGAGATAGTGGGTTCCCTTGATGTGTTGTATGACCTCGAAATCACTGAAGATGACTTTTATCGTGAAGCTACCAAATACCCCTTGGATAAACTATTATATCGCTGGGCAGCGGGGTTGTACCCTCCAGAAATGATCCCTCCCATTCATGAGTACGCTAAAAAATCGGCATATGAAATCTGGAGTAAGTTTGATGATGGGCCAGGCCATTCCATTGACCTGCATGTCTCTCACGACCTTATTTTATTATGCCTAAGATTGGGCTGGTTTGGGTTGCCCAAGGAACAGTGGCCCACATTTCTAAGCGGTTTTGCCTTTACATTCGGTGAGAACCATATTTTACTGTACGATTACGACCATTTCGAATCAATTGAAGTCCCTTTTTGGTGGGAAATATAATAAATTGATCGAATATAATTCATCGAAACGTTTAAAACCCCATAATAATTTAGGTTATATATTAAAAAAAATACTAAAGTGAGACCTATGGATAAAAAAGAATATTATAAGTATTTATTTATCATTGGAGCGGTTTTTAATTGGACTATATCCACCACCTTTTCGGTGATCAGTATTCTTGTGCCTGATATATTTGTGGTTTTTGGTTCCTCGACGCCACCGACCTTATTCTTCTTGCATTCCCTCTTGGGCTTAATTTTTGTATATGGGATTGGATATTTCATTGTGGGATTAGATATCGATAAGAATCGGGGCTGTGTGTGGCTGGGTGTGATCAGTAAGCTTTCCTTCTTTACATTTTGCGTGATTTATTTTCTATTAGGGGATTTAAAGTTTATTATTGTCATTTTGGGCTCATTAGATTTTATCTTCGCATGCTTTTTCATCGAATTTTTGGTAAATTATTAAACTCTCATGAAATAAGAATTCCATTATGAGATAAAATCACGTGAACTTGAAATTAAAGGAGGAGGGGCAAAAAGAAAAAAAAGGAATTAAATTGGTAATCGACAGGGGAGATTATTCCGATTAAATTCTTTTTTCTTCTTCAATTTTTATAAGCAATTTTGCGACTACACCGTGAGATAGAACCCCAATAAAGTTCATGTTATCAATAAAAATGGATCTAGAAATGAAATAATGGAATATCCTTTTTTCGACAAATTTAAGACCTTATTACAATCCATTCAGTAAGTCAATTAAAGAGAAGGAACTCTTAGTAAAAAATAAGATTTGCAATATCTTAGAACCAACATCGATTTTATACTTTTCTAATAAAAATATGTATTTTATAAAAATCATTCTTAAAATCTATAAAACACCGAAAAAATTAATTAACGATTTTTCCTATTTATTAAATAACGTGATCAAAATAGATCAAGAAGAATAACAAGATCTTAAATACTAAAAGTGATACAAAATATGCTTGATTCGATTGATAAGAAGATTCTGGAGGAGTTAGAAAAGGACGGGAGGCAATCCTACAGGGATATCGGGGATGTAGTGGGAAGAACTGAGGCAACTGTCCGTAGGCGCGTAAAAAAGATGCTAAAAAAGGATGTCATCAAAAAGTTCACTATTAATTATGAAATAGATTCAAAGCCCAAAGTCAAAGCAACGGTAAAAATCGAGCCTGACTATAAGAACATTAAGGATATTATGAAAAGCCTCCGTGAGATCGAGGAGATTACAGATATCTGGAGGTTATCTGGTGATTGTGGACTTTTTATAATAGTAGAGATTAAAAGTATCGAGCAGTTTAATCCCCTCATTGAAGGAAAGATATCCCAAATAGAGGGGATTAAGGTTGTCGAAACCTGCTTTATAACGGATTTAATTAAATAGATTGATGATAAAATCATCCAAACAATAAGCTTTTTTACCTCTTATTAGGTATCCCTTACAACTTACTTTAACTTTTCTTTTATAGGGCCAGAGCATTAGTTTTTATTGTAAACGCTTATAGAATCCGATAATTTTTTTAATTGATCCATCCAAAAACTATTTATATTATTGTCGCAAATTACTTCTTATTAGAATCAAAATAAAAAAAGTTGATCAAGAAAATTGATTAAAACAAAAATTACTGAAATGTTCGGTATAAAGCATCCGGTATTCAGTGCCCCTATGGGCCCATTTTACACTACAGATTTAACAATTGCAGTCTCTGAAGCCGGAGGCTTGGGAACTTTAAGCCACACAAACTTAGGTGGAAAGAGTTCCATTGATGAAATGATGAAAAATATGGAAAAGGTCGTAGAACACACCGATAAGCCTTTTGGAATTAATATTAGAACCTCCAGAATGCAAATGGACGCGAGAACCCTATGCAGAAAAATTCCCGACTTTATCAGAAAGAATCAAAAGATTAGAGACCAATGTTTGTATGCTCTGACCAGTGCTGGCTCTGCCAAGATGCTCCCAGGGAGTCATTCCTTTCAGAAACTCAAAGAACAATCGGATATAAAACACTTCCATGTCGCACCCGCTTTATGGCTTGCCGATAAATGTGTTGATGCCAATGTGGATGGGCTTGTTATTACAGGAACCGAGGGTGGAGGTCATCAGTCGTATGAAAAAGTAAGCACCTTAGTGCTACTTCAGCAAGTCGAAGAGAAATATCCAGATGTCCCCGTTGTAGCATGCGGAGGTTTTGCCACTGGTGAAGGGCTTGCAGCAGCCTTAACTCTTGGTGCGGATGCGATCGCGATGGGTACCAGATTCATTGCTACAAAAGATTGTGAATTCCATGACACCTATAAGGGGATTATCCCCCCAGCCAGTGCGTTAGATACAGTATTAACCACGGGTGTCTTTGGACCAATACGCTTATGGACCAATAAATATGCAAAAAGCCAAGAACTGGTGGGGAGTAGGGAAGAAAAGAAAGCAATGGAATCTAATTTGAATATGGATGACTTGCAAGAAATCAATAAGAAATATGAGCTTGCATATGAAGGGAATATTGATGATGGAGCGGTGCTCGTGGGTCAAACAATGGGTCTAATAGATCAGATACGGGCTGTTTCAGATGTTATGGAAGAAATTATATCTGATGCCGAAAAATATCTTAAAAATGCAGCGGGCTTGATCCAATAAGCTTTTATTTTTTATTATAATTTCCTTTTTATTTTCACTTTTATTATTAAAACCTAAGAAGGATTATGCCAGATAAGAAAAAAGAATTATCCGAAGATGATTTGGACGATCTTTTAGACCAGACATTTGCTAAACAGGATCAGATATTCCATAAATGTGAAATGATGGACGATCCGAAGAAAAAGCGAAAAGAATGGGAAGAAAAATACGGAAAAAAGTAATTCTATTATTTTAAAGGGTTCTTTGAGATTTTATGTATAAAGGATAGAGTTAGAACTTACAGAGGATATGCGCTTCCTAATATTTTCATAATATCTTTTGTTATTACATTAATATTACATATCTATTTATAAATCTAACGTAACATCTGGGTATTACTTTTATTTTTGGATAGAAACAAATATAACATAACTATGAAAAAGGTAGCAAATGTATCGATTGATTCCCAGTTCTCCGAGCTCTATGATTCATGTGTCTATATTTTAAAGTGTTATAACGATAAAAAGGCATTACGAGAGGGGGAAGATGACTTCTTATATTATACGGATGTCGCCAAAAACCCCGAAGAGCGCCTTAAAGAACATACTCAGGAAAAGGATAGGTTTACAAAGCGATTTAAAGGGAACGTAAAAGTCAGCTATATGGAACTTTATAACGATCTCAGGTCTGCCCAAAGGAGGAAGGAGCAGTTACGAAAGCTAAGACGAGAGGATAAAGCAAAATTGGTATCCCGAAAGGTTGCGGGGGTTTGTCATAAATGCGATGGGCAAATGATAAGGACCGTGATGATTGACAATGATGGTCGGAGAAAACAGATACTTCAATGTTCCGAATGTAAATTTTGGAAAATATTACCTGTTAACTTTCAATAGTTATCTATTATTTATAACTACGGCTTTCAATTAAGATTGAGTTAATTTGTTTGTTGATTTTTTCTCTTTATATTACAAATGTATAAGATAAGAGAAATGAATCCGTTTAGAATCTTTAAAAAAAGTAAGAAATAGGTATTAAAATTGACTACTCAGATTTGCTGATAAGTTTTTTTATCTGATCGATGGTAGTGGGGTTTTCAATAGTACTTAAATCACCTGGTTCTTTTCCTTCTGCGATATTTTTGATGGCTCTTCGAATAACTTTTCCACTTCTCGTCTTTGGTAGGGCTTTTGCGAAGTATATCGCCCCAGGTGTAGCCACAGGACCGATCTCATTTCTAATGAGGTTAGTTATCTCCTTCTTAAGTTCTTTTTTATCATCCACTTCGCTCTTGAGCACAATTACGCAGATGGGGATTTGACCCTTTACCTCATGTTCGATTCCTATACAGCTGACCTCCGCTACTTGGGAGTGCCTTGAAACAACAGCTTCCATTTCACCGGTACCAAGTCGATGGCCTGCAACTTTTATCACTTCATCAGCTCTCCCCAACACATAGAAGTATCCATCTTTATCCTCAATACCGTAATCCCCTGTAGCATAGTAATCATGGCCCTGAAATTGTTTGAAATAGGAATTAATATATCGTTCATCGTTTTTGTAGACCGTCATAAGGACCGCAGGCGGTGTGGGCGGAACCGCGACCAAGTACCCCTTTTTTCCCTTTTCCACCTCATTTCCCTCGTAATCCACCACCTTTAAATCCCATCCCCACATGGGCTTCGTGGGACTCCCCGGTTTTATTCTAAGCGGAGTAATACCATACGGATTTGCCAAGATGGGCCATCCTGTCTCAGTCTGCCAATAATTATCAATCACGGCGACATGCTCACCCAAAACCTTGTTCATCCACTTATAAGTGGGCTTATCGAGTGGCTCTCCGGCTAAATAAACAGTCCTAAGGGAGCTTAAGTCATTATCAGTTATATAGGATTCATCATATTTTTTCAAAATTCGGAATGCGGTCGGCGCAGAAAAAACGGTATTTACACCGTATTTTTCGATTACCTTAAACCAAGCATTAGGTTCTGGATATATTGGGGTTCCCTCATAAATGATTGAGGTACATCCCTTAAATAAGGGTCCATAGATGATATAGCTATGACCTACTACCCAGCCAATGTCGCTTGTAGCAAAGTAGACGTCATCAGTATCGGTGTTGAAAATAGATTTCATAGAATTGTAAAGTGCCACCAGATGACCACCTGTATCCCGCACACACCCTTTAGGTTTTCCCGTCGTTCCACTAGTATATAATATATATGAGGGATCGGTGCTATTCATTTGTTCGGGCTCAATAAAAACACCTCTCTCCGTTTCGGTAATTAGATCCTTCCAGTATACATCACGTCCTTCAACCATACTATGGTCTACTAAATCTCTATTCACTACTATGCAATGCGGAACCTCATAGTCGGCCGTACTCAATGTTTCATCCACGATTGACTTTAAATCTACTTTTTTTCCACCTCGGACGCCTCCATCCGCGCAAATAATAACATTAGGTTCAGAATCTTCGATACGCACTCTCAGCGACCCTACAGAAAATCCGGCAAATACTACCGAATGAATCGCGCCGATTCTCACACACGCCAGCATAGCAATCGCTGCTTCAGGAATCATAGGCAAGTAAATCACCACTCTATCCCCCTTTTCCACACCATATTTTTTTAATACACTCGCAAACCGGTTGATTCTGGTCAATAATTCGCTGTACGAAATCTTTTCTTCCTCTCCGAATTCTGAATACCATATATATGCCGCTTTATTGGGAAATTCATCCGCCCAGCGGTCCACCGCATTGTAGCATGTATTAGTTTTCCCACCAACAAACCATCTGTAAAAAGGAGGGTTTGAATCGTCCAAAATTGTGTCTGGTTCCTCGTACCAGTGGATGTATTGGGCGATTTCAGACCAAAACTCTTCCGGTTTCTTCAAAGATCTTTCGTGGATCTCTTCATATTTCTCTAAATTTTCTTCATAATTCATTATCTTACACCCATATAGGTTTTTTTATGATTTTTAAATTCAATTCTGTATTTATATTTCTAAAATTATTTGGATCATTTAATTTTTTTTAAGGATCAATGGTTAGTCGGGAGATTTAATGAATAACTTTTCCTTATAGAGACCTTAAGAAAAATTCATTTAATGGGTTATTTCGTATAGATGAGGCTCTCCCATCCATCA
>CAZDJH010000191.1:0-7479 GCA_964505645.1 uncultured archaeon
AGGATTAAGAGTTTGCACCGTGGGCGGAACTTTGAAAGCATAAGTCCCATAACCAAAAGATTTAATGCTCCGAATTTCGGCACAATGCCATTGGTCTCCATGTTTCTTTATGTTCAGATGAAGATTTTCTTCTTGATCCAACCAAACATGATCTGCACTAGAGTTAAAGATATTAGGCCCAGGTCCTTGGAATAGCCCTCCCGTTGATCTGATAAACCATTCATATCCCGCAAACTGAAGTGTTTCGGATTGCGTTCTGAGGGAACATTCTTCTAATGGTGAAGGGTTTGTAGTGTATATACGATTAAAGACATCGGATTGGGGTAAGAATTTATAATATAAAGTATAAAAACATCCAAACAAAATTATTACGGTAAATAAGATTTTTATTCGATTTCGGATGTGGCATTCTTTCGATTCCATACTTTAAACTAGGAGAGCAAAAAGTATAAGTTTTATCAATGAATAATTTTCTCTGTAATACGTTATGATAGATAAAAAACTTTGCATGAATCGTGACAAATATCGAAAAAGAAACTCGTTTCCTCTAACAACGGGTTAGGACATTGTGTTCAAATTCATTCAACAATACGCCCTTCAAACGGGTGGTAAGGGATGCCAATACAGCAAGATAGCCCGTAATAAGGCTATCGGTGGAATATGCAAAATGATGGTAGTAATGCTTAAAGAGGATTTAAACTTGTTTCAACTTGTTCACCACGAGCCCGAGCTTGTCCCTTTTGTGGTAGGCGGGATAGAATGCGATACCTAATTTTAATCCTTTTAGGAATGTCTCGTTGGAGAGACCGGATATCCTCAAGAAATCGCGTTTATTGAACGGGATACTTTTAACCTTGAAAAACTTGTAGAGAACAATCGGGCCGAGCTTGGGGGGTTGCGGTAGTATTTGCCCTTACATGTTTTATTAATATGGTAAAATACGTCTCGCAGTGATTTCGTTTCGCTTTCTCGTGCTTTCCAGTTATGTCCTTCGGAATTCTCATTAAAAGGGTAAGTCCCGTAAAAAGTTCCTTCAGGAATATATACGCCTGGCGGTGGTTCATCTTAGTCTGTACCTTTACAAATGTGCCGCTTTTACTACCATGCGGTCAGTATCTAATAATCTATACCCATGCAGATTCTAAAAAAGAGATATCTATTTAATCAAGATGATATAATTAAAATATTCGAAGATATTAATTTCGGTGATAATTCTTATAAAGCACTTGCTTTAGATTCCCTTTAACAAATTTTTTATTTTACTTACAATTCCACATAATATAATTATAATTATAATTTAATAGCAATTATATATTTTCTAAATAAAACCTAATCTTAAATTAAAACTAATTAAACTGAGTAGAATGATGGAAAGCAAAGAGTTTGACCCATACATCCTCGGAATCTGCTGTAACTGGTGTACATATGCGGGTGCAGACCAGGCGGGAACTTCGCGCATGCAAAGGCCCGCTAATCTGCGTATAATGCGAGTTATGTGCGGGGGTCGAGTAGACCCGCAGTTCGTGCTTGACGCGTTGATGAACGGGGCTGACGGTGTATTAGTATCCCATTGCCACCCCGGTGATTGTCATTACGTCGAGGGCAATTACAAGACCATTCGAAAAATGCCGATGCTTTTCCGATATCTGGAACAGTTCGGGATTAATCCCAAGCGGGTGAAATATACCTATGTTTCAGCATCGGAAGGCGCCGAGCTTACGGAAATCGTGGAAGAATTCGTACAAGAATTAAAGGAATTGGGTCCTAATCCAATTAGGGGGGAGGGATAAAAGAAATGCAAATTTACAGGATGAAGATTAACCATAATCTCTGTACTGGCTGTAATGTCTGCGTGGTGAGCTGCCCCATCAATTTTAACCAATTGCGGAAGAAGGGCGAGCTAACCAAGGATAATGCAGTGATTCTGGTAAAGAATGGAATTGCGCGACCGATATACGAAGAGGAAAGAGGTTTTAACTGCGATGGGTGCGGGGTATGTGTCGAGGAATGCCCGCAACGCGCGATTAGAATACAAATAGTAGAGGTGGAATAAAAATACTATGTCATTTCCAAAAATTACAAGGGAAATAGCTGAAGGTAAAGAACGAGTAAAAAAGAAGTTTCTTACGGATGATTACGAGTTGATTTTGGATAGAGAGAAGTGTATCGGCTGCGGAACGTGCTCACGGGTATGTCCCAAGGAAGCCGTGTCACGCGGTCCCATTGCGGCCTCGCGCCGATTTCCTAAAACAGAAGACATAATTCCGGAAGTTTATGAACCTAACAAGTGCGTATTTTGCGGAACATGCGTCTATATGTGCCCATTTGGCGCGCTAACATTAAAAAAGAACGGGAAGGAAGTTCCTTTAGATGAGTTAACGCTTATTAAGGAAAAAGCTGTCCCGAAAATCGATTTTAAAGCGAAAAAGATTGAGAGCAACGACGGCACCGAGAGAACCGTAAAAAGCTACACCAAGGGGACAATCAGCATTGTGGATGAGGAATGCGCGGGAGGGTGCGATTCTTGTGCCGTAGTCTGCCCAAGCGGGGCAATCACAGTCCCGGAAAAGGGCGATAAAGGCTGGGAATCGGTACCCAATGTAGTCGTGGACGAAGAAAAGTGCGTATTCTGCGGAGCGTGCGATAACGCTTGCCCCACGGGAGCCGTAAAACTTGAAATTGAAGAGGTAAAGTACTCCGGAGATTATAATGAAATTTTTTGGGACCCCTTAATTAAGCGATTAAAAACCCTACGATGGAGTGAAGAAAAGGAGGAGGGATCATAAATATGAGTTTAGAGAATTTAACCTTGTTAACCGGAAGAACCATCAATCAAGGAATCGCATTAGAAGGCGGAAAGACCACTAAAGAAAATGTCCGAGCCGCAGCCCTATGCATGTTCGATAAAAGTGATTTTAAAAAGCTGGATTGTATGGTGGGTACGCCTGTAAAGGTCATTACCGATTACGGTGAAGTCGTGGTTTATTCAACCATTTCAGAGGAAGGCCCTCATGAAGGAATTATTTTTATACCAATGGGTCCTTGGGCGAATCAGGTAGTCAACCCAGATACCCAATCCACCGGGACACCCACCTATAAGGGGATGAAAGCGAAGGTGGAGATCATGAAGAGTGGAAAAGTATTGGACGCATTAACATTAATTGGACAACTAAAGGAGGGATAGAAAGATGCTAAAAAGAAAAATTAAGACAGTATATGACGTAGTGTGCCCATTCTGTGGGACGCTTTGCGATGATTTAGAGGTAGATGTGGAAATCGACTCAAACGAAGTGGTGGAAGTACGAAACGCGTGTCAAATTGGAACCGCCAAATATTTTTCTTCGAATACCAGCGAACACCGGTATGAAAAACCTTTAGTTCGCAAGAACGGTGAGCTCACCGAGGTAAGTTGGGAAGAGGCCATAGATAAGGCCGCCGATATATTAGTACAGGCGAAGAGGCCCTTATTATATGGATTTTCAAGTACCGAATGTGAGGCACAAGGAAAGGGGGTAGAACTCGGAGAACTACTCGGCGGATTGTTAGATAATACCGCTTCGGTCTGCCACGGTCCGACCTTACTGGCAGAGCAAGATGTTGGAGTACCTTCATCTACACTTGGAGAGTACAAAAATCGCGCCGATTTAGTAATATTCTGGGGATCAAATCCCGTTCACGCACACCCAAGGCATCTTGGTCGATATAGTGAATTTATTAGGGGATACTTCCGAAAGGACGGTCGGAATGACCGGTATGTAGTAGTAATAGATCCTCGAAATACCCATACAGCCCAGATTGCGGACCTTTGGATCCAAGTAAATCCAGACGAAGATTATGAGCTTTTCAATGCGATTCGGGCGACATTACGCGGAGTTGAAATCGAGGAGGAAGAAGTGTCCGGAGTTCCTAAAGAACAAATTAAAGAATTAGTAGAGATTCTTAAGGGTTGCAACTACGGTGTGATCTTTTTCGGGATGGGGCTGACCCAAAGCCTTTCGCATCACCGCAATATTGATAGCGCAGTCTGCTTAACCAGAGAATTAAATGACCACACCAAGTTTCTAATCACCCCAATGCGAGGGCATTATAACGTAAGTGGAGCGAATACGGTATTTACCTGGAACACGGGCTATGCTTATTCTATTGACTTTTCACGCGGATATCCGCGCTATAACCCCGGGGAGTTTTCATCGGTACCCTTGTTAATGAAAGACGAGGTCGATGCATCTCTGATTGTAGCCTCCGACCCTGCAAGTAATTTCCCAAAGGATTCCGTAATAAACATGTTTAAACACCCCTTAATCGCGATAGAACCACATGAAACACCGACATCGGCTTATGCAGATGTAGTACTACCAGCGGCTATGGCGGGAATCGAATGCGAAGGAACAGCTTACCGTATGGACCATGTTCCCTTACGGCTTAGAAAGGTCAAAGATGCTCCAGGAGAATGTATAACTGATTTAGAAATCCTCACGCGCCTAATCGAAAAAGTAAAAGAGAAGATGGGTGAATAAGAAAATGGCAGAAATTAAACTTAAATTAAAGGAAGTACCTAAAATTCCACTCGAAGCAGACGCAATAACCCCCGATGTATTTTCGGGAAAATCAATTGATGAAATCAAGGAATTGAAATTGTTTTTAGGGAGTGAGAAGGTGAAACTAGGAGATTATTTTGAAGTGAAGGGTGATTCCGGAGAAGCGGAAGATTTAAAAATTACCATCGATGGAGAGTTGTCAAAAGTGAAACGAATTGGAGAGAAAATGACCGCAGGTGAAGTTGTAATAAACGGAGATGTTGGTATGCATGTGGGCAACCAGATGGAAGGAGGAAAAATCACCGTAAATGGAAACGCAGATGATTGGGCTGGAGCAATGTTAAAAGGTGGAGAATTAATCATTAAAGGAGATGCGGGGCATTATACTGGTTCTGCATACCGTGGATTTTGGAAAGGAATGAAAGACGGAACAATTCGAGTAGAGGGAAAAGTTGGGAATGAAGCAATGCTTTGGGCCAGAAACTCTAAAGGCGCTAATAAGTGGCCAACCCTTTACTGTGGTGAAGCGGGAAGTTTTTTAGGCATTCATAATCACGGAGGCACCATTGTTGTTGAAGGTGATGTTGATAGATGCTGTGGAGCAGATCAAGCATGGGGCATTATCGTCGTGAAAGGACGTTTATCTACCAAACTTCCATCCTATAAAAAAATAGGGGAAGTAGATGGTGTTGAATTACCAAACGGAGATAAGATAAAAGGAAAATTCATTGAATATAGCGGAGACCATTCGGTACGTAAAGAAGCAAAAGGAAGATTATATATCTCGGCCTAAGTCTTAAGAATCTACTTTATTCTTTTATTTATTTTTAATACATTATTAATTTAATTTGATTTAATTAGTATTCAGATTTGAACTTAAAACGCTATTTTGAGTTTATTATTTATGCTTTTGAATGGTAAAGTTATTTAAGTACTAATTAAAAGACTTATTTAAGAACTGGAATTATTAAGAAATGGAATAGTGCAAAAACATGTTTAAACGCGAAATCCCCATAACTCGAATCAAGAATAATAAAAAGCTCGAACATTTTGATGTGGTACTCATCGAAAGATCGTTTGACCTTATCGTAAATTCTCATTCACTGGTAAATATTGTATGTTTGCCAAAGGACTTAAGGGAATTAGCGGTCGGTTTTTTGTTTTCCCTCGGAATTATCCGTTCAAGAGAAAATATTGATGGGGTTCATGTGAATTTCGAGGATAGCACAATCGATGTTGCCTTAATGGACAATATTAAATTTGATATAAAAACCATTAGATTAAATCCGATCAGCCGTGTGACAAGTACCGACTCAGGGCTCACCTCTCCATGGAGAGATACCTTGCGAGAAGTATTAGATAAAAAAATGTCCATCCAATTTTCTGAGGACGATTATGTGCTCCATAATTCTATTATTTTTTCAGCAGTTCGGAAGATGCAAGAGCAAACGGAACTCTTTCAATCTACCGGGGGCGCCCATGGTGCTGCGGTGTTTGATATTGAAGGCAATATAATTTCACTCAAGGAAGATATTGGCAGACATAACGCAATTGATAAAGTAATTGGCGACCTAATCTTAAGGGACGAACCCTTTACTAAGAAGTTTTTAACATCAACGGGAAGATTGACGGGCGACTCTCTATTGAAGGCGATAAAGGCAGAGTTTCCCATTTTTGCCTCAGTTTCGGCTGCAGTCGAGTCGGGAATAAATTTAGCCTTTGATTATGGAATTACCTTAATTGGTTTTGTAAGGAAATCCAGAATGAATATCTATACCCATCCAGAACGTATTCTTACTTAGATTTAATCCGTAAAGCACCTCTCGGGGGCATCAGGGTTAAAAAAGCACTTAGGGTCTGACGCAGTAATATCCCCTGTATAGAGATAGGCGCTTGCCCTGCACCCGTAACATACCATTTTGGATACGCATGAAGCGCATTTTCCCTTAACTCTTATTTTAAGTTTAAGCTTTTTTTTATGTTTCTTGACGATCTTGACCACATTCTCCCTGAAAATATTTCCCTCCGAAAAATCCCGTAACAATAGGCAAGGAACGACATCTCCGCTGGCGGTGATACCAAGATGAGCTTGGCAAGCATATTTTCCATCTGTATTTCCTACCAAGAGCATATGTTTTCCTTCAACATCACCCAGATGACGGAATACCCTCTCGATTTGACTTAAGGAGGGTTCCCATTTGGCTCCTTGATGCTTTGAGAGACCTAAAGGTCTAAAAGTATTGATTGCTACATGTTTTGCCCCTTTTTCATAATACCAATCCAATAATTCAACCATGGTCTCTGCTGTCTGTTTGGTTAAGGTAGTACATCCATAGATCTTATCGGGAGGAAAACTTGCGTCTAATAGCGAATTATATCCTTCGATCTTTGCCTTCAAGCTGTCTTGAAAGCAATTTACTTGGTTATATATCTTTTTATCAAGGCTATCTATATGGACACCCACCAGAAGTTCTTGGTTCTTTGAATGGGCAAGTTTTTGGGCTTCAACTAACCACTGGACTTTTGATTGGGGGATAAGCCCCGCCAGGGGTAATAGGATATGGAAACCCTCTTCGATCGTATGAAATATCATTTCTTTGATTTGGGGGTGGAGAAGTTGGTCTCCCCCGTAAAAATGGACCACTTTTAAACCAAGTTCCTTTAGCTCTAAGATTTCCTTTAATTTTTCCAAAGAGATATTATCATTGGGAAGTCTATTGCTCTCCACCGAACTTGCGTAGCAATATAAACATCCCCCAGCGCAACGCTCGTTGATCTCAACCGCTACGCTCACGAAGTTTCCTTTATGCATTGACTTGACAATTTCCTTTCTCAAGAAGATATCAATCACGGGGTTACTTCTTTCGTTATGCTTTTTAATGAACATTTTTTTCCCTTTTAGCGTAAATATTTGAAAAATCTATACATTACAAATAAGTAA
>CAZDJH010000192.1:0-7467 GCA_964505645.1 uncultured archaeon
TTTTAGGAATTTCTCTACCTTTTTTCTTTCCAAATTCATATTTTCGAGATTAATTTCAACATAAATCAGATAATCCTCGTAGTGGTTGGATTGTCCCGGCTGGACGCATAACGTACTATCAATCGTATTCACCCATGTATTCGAAACCCTTGTGCTTTCGTGAATATGTCCATGTAGGCTTAATAAGGGCTGGTATTCTTTAAGAAAGTTATAGATTGATATCGACCCGACCCTGCTTTTATCAGAACATACATCAAGAGAAAGTTTAGCAGGGGGCATATGAAATATACAAATTGTTTTGTCCATGCGTTCAGGAATAGTTAAATTCCTTAATTCTTCTTCTATAGTAGAAATCGTTTTCGCATAGGCATACCAGTCATCGATCTTTTTTAAACCGTTTTTAGTGGATAAAAAAGGTTTTCCAATTTGTCTCGGAAAGATAAATTCATCGTTATCCATTCTCGCTCTGTCTTTCAGACCGAACGGCAAATCCGTTACTAAATTCATGCCTATAAAATCATATCCATTTAGTTCATAGGCTTGTTGTTCAATTTTATGGACGAACTCGAATTTATTTGCAACTTCTTCTAAAAGGTCATCATGGATGATTAGATCATCATTTCCAGATATAAATACATAATGGACTTGTTCAGAATTGAACGATTCAAAATAATCATCTAGATATGATGTAATAAAATCATCTTGAACGAAAAAGTTAGGTCTAGTGGGAAGCATATCTCCCCCGTTAACTACAGCATCAAACTCAGAAGTCTTTATTATCTCGTAGATCCGTTCATACTTCCATTTTACCCCGTGAAGGTCGGTGACATATAATAATTTCATTATATTTCATAATAGTATCTTTTTTTATCCTAAATAGATTAAGTTGATTAAATTAAAATATATTTTTAACAGGTTTAAAATGTCAGAATCTAGCGCAATTGGAATAATCTTTCTATATAATAAAGAACACGGGTCTCCAGAAAAGGTTTCCAAGGAACTGAGTGATTATTTTTCGCAGATAACGGAAAATCTTGTATCTCAAGGCTTAATGGATCTCCCGCGTTTAAAGAAGATTATGGAAGAGAAAAAGATTTTTTGGGGGGCTATAAAAGAAAATTTTGAAAATATCTTAAATGATACAGATGCTATTGGACATATTGCTTGGAATGTATTCAAAAAACATACTGGAATCGAAGCTTCAGAAGATGTTAAGTTGCTTATTTACGATGGCACCCAAGCACCTTGGAACTTTACACTAATGGCTTGTGTTCTCTACCAATAATCTTTATAAATTTACACTCCTATTTTTTTATCATATTTATAAAAAAGGATTTCTTAACCGATAATAATAACACAAAATCATTAATTTAATATCCAGCCTTTTATTATTTTCTTTTGTTTTATAGGTGTTATTCAAACATTTCTGATGGAAAGAAATACCTCCTCTTTTATTTATGAGAATTAGAAAATTTGAGGTTTATGGATGTGAAAATTTTTTTTGATAAACTAAAATGTAAATTGGGTTCTGAAAGCGAACAAAAAGAAAATATCAAGCGCAGTCTATTTAAAAGTATCGTATATAGAATTATAACGGTATTTCTGGGGACATTCACGGCTTTGGTAGTCACGGGAAGCCTCGCCGAAGCATTAAGTTTAGGCATCATTACGGAATTCATCCAATTTATTAATTATTTCGTATTTGAAACTATTTGGAGCTCATATGAGCGGAAGCGCCTCCGTGAAAAGTATAAAAAAGAGTTTTTAGAGCGAGAAATAGAATTAAAAGTTAACTATAAGTCAATAAAAGAGCTTTCCTATGAGCTTAGCCAGTTGGATACTTTTATCAAGTCAATCTACGTCTCTATACTTAATTTCTATGATGGCCTTTTAGATAATCAGGAATTAGGGGAATTACATGAAGAGATTAGAAAACACAGAGATTTTTTCGAAAAAGCTCATGCTGGAAGAAATTTCTAAATTTTTTATTGATTTCATAAAAGTGGTAAAATATGAAACTAAAAAAAAAAGAAAAGTAATATAATGGTTTTATATTGATAATTGACGCTTCTCAAGTGTCAATTCGAATGCCTCTTCCATCCCAGCCTCATAGATATCAATAGCAAATTTATTGTGTAAGGGACTAAGTTTTGCACCGAATTCCGCCGATTTATAAATTCCTTTGGAGAAATATTTAATTAATGGGAGAGTCACCATCTCGGACGCCTTTTGAAATTCCTTCAGTGTATTATCATCATAGCCGCCTAGTAGTCCGTCAATGAACGCATAGAAGAAGATGAATAGGAACACACCTATAATAAATATAAGTGCAGTATTTATCAATTTGGGACCCATATCTATATTAAAGACCAAATTGCCCAGAAAATAAAGGAAAATAAAGTTTATAATAGCTGATCCTATGGGTGTGATGAAGGTCTTAAATGGATATAGTTTGAAATCGGAAATAATATATCGCACAAGAATCCAAGCGACAATATCTTTTGTGAGTACGGCGGGCCAATATGCAATGATTACAAACCTCATATCGTTTGTTAATACAAGAAGCACCCACATTATAATCGCTCTGATTGTTTGTTCCAAGATCCAAACCAAGGCAGCTAATCCTGTCTTACCTGTTCCTTGAAATACCGCATCCACCAGCCAAGAATAAACACCAAAAACGTGAAATATTAGAATTAAGGGGAGATAGGTAGCGGCATTTGCGCCAATTTCTTCCCCTGCAGCGCCGATAAGGAAGATATTTCCAACTGCAAATAGGACAGAGAGTAGAAAATAGGCGAAATAGTTACCCCATCGGAAACCTTGGTATATATATAATTTAGTTAAATTTTCTTTATTGTGGGCATGAGATTCGCTATAAGCGCCGAGGAGCGAGGAACCATAAAGACTAATCACCTGAATTATCATTCCTACGGTCCACGCTAATTGATAATAGCCTAGCTCAGTGGAATAGTTGGCGACCAGAAGGGATGTAAGTAAAGTTTGGATAAACCACCCGATTTGGACAAATGAGTTGCCAAACGCTAATTTGGAGCCATAGTTCATTGTTTCTTTAAATTCATCCTTTGTAAAGTCAATTCTAAAGCATGTGCTTGGGGAATAGCCTAATTTCTTGAAAATAATCAAACTAAAGAAAAATGTAGCCCAATAATCAAAATATCTCGCTAATGAATAACCAATCCCTGCGCCTATTGCTTCTCCAAACATGGGATTTAACCCACCCCATATTTTACCAAGATAGCAGAAAATGCCTTGTCCAATCAATAACCAAAAGATTTCCCAAGAAACATAAGTGAGAAGATGCAAATCAGAACGCTGCAATCCCTGAAAAGTAAACATAAAAACTAAGAAAAAGCCTGGATATTGAACGAGAGAAAAGGTAATAAAAATCCATGACATGTGCGCCAAATTCGTTAAGGGAAATATTATAGAACCTAAAAACGCAAATATAAAGATTTGCGCGAGCCCAGTAAAAAGTTGCCACCAGATAAAGATTTGGATGTAATGAATTGCCTTTTCAGGTTGATGAACTCTATATTCAGCAAAATGTTTAGCTAAACTGAATGAGGTTCCGAAATCGAAGAGAAGCCATGCTATTTGAAAGAGATTATATGCAAAGTTATACCAACCAGAAGCTTGAGCATAGGCCTTTCCCAGCAGTGTGGGTAAAAGAAACGAGGTAAGTAGGAGTTGGGGGATTACTAAAATTAGTCCGATGAAAAAGGTAAAAAGGAAGCCACCAACCTGTCTATGGATGCCGATGATTTCCCAATCATCCTTTAGATCTTCCCTCCCCTTTTCTTCTATCTTTTTTATCAACTCTTCACGCTCAGTTATTTCAGTTTTTCTTTCCTCCTCGGCTTGTCGCCGTAGTGCTTCTATTGTTTCTTGATCCATGGTAGATTTTGACCGTTTTCTGACCGTAATAAATAAAGCAACTGCCAAGCATCCCAGAACAACAACAATAATTAATAATATTACTTGCTCCATCAAATGTGGGACGGGTGAATAGGTCCATTGAGCGTATGTAGCAAATGATTGGTCCATTGTATTTAAAGACATGCCATATAGAAGATAATTAAAATATGGCCAAATTATAAACTCATAATTAAGCTGCTCTGTCCCATCACTCTCTAACCAAGCAGTAAATAGCGTGATGCTCCCGCTTCCCTTTTGTTTCTTCGCGATAAATGGCGTTCTATAGTTTTCCCGGGTTAAACTTTGACTCTCTGGGTAAACATCGACTATCCGGCTAACACTACTATTTAATTCATTCACTGAGATTACACTCATATTTTCTGCTTTTATATCGGGAGCAGAATTCCAAGCTATTTTAGTAGTAATTGGGTTACTAGCTGAATAGGGTAATGAAAGCATTTTTTCGCTATTTAACGATAAAGTTGCGTTTTCATTGATGAGATTTAGATTTTTTAAGATCGTAGCATTTCCGTGAATTGTGAGACCCATAAAGATCATTACTGCTCCTCCCCCCTCTACATAGGCATTTACCGTATTAATCTCAGAAGAGTTCAACTCTGCATCAAAGAGAATCACGATATCATAGGATGAAAGGCTTGGTAGAGGCTCTGTATCAGCCTTTTTAGTAATACTAAAACTACTTGTATCAATCGCTAATCTCTGCTGAAAGATGTCATCATCTCCATTCGAGAAGACTAAAATGTCATAAGATGCACCAGTCTGGGCCGTTGATGGTGTTAGGAGTAAGAAAAAGAAGGTTCCGCCAGTCAATATCATCGTTATAATACAGATGATAATTAAGGTTGATTTTCCATTTTTTAATTTCATCATAATTTATTTTTAGTTTTAAATTTTAATTCTTTTTAAATTTTAATTCTTTTTAAATTTATATTGTATAAATATATTTTGATCCTTTTATCATAGAACGGAAAGCAGCAAGAAACTTTTATTTAAATAAATAAATTAAATTTTGAAAAGAAGAGTCTTATTAATAGAAAACATTTCGCACGAGGTTCACCAGGAAGCGCGTATAAAGGTTCGAAAGGTCCCGAAACTTGATAAACGGCTTGCGGAGAGCCTCAATAGTCTCGCTGCGCCCTTCCGAAGTTCCTTCGGGGAGCAATGCGAATTTTCGGGTGATAATAGGCGCCGGCATGGGATTTTTTCGGAAAACGGGGCAATTTTTAGCATGCGGATGTTCCAGCATTTTAAATACTGTCCAAGTTTGTCAAACCTTTTTTCTACTATGAATTACACATGAAATAATTTAACTAATAATTGATTACATAAGTTTATTTTTCTCTATTTTGATCTAAGTACTTTCTTACGACCTCTCCATTCGGCTCTGTTTCTTCAAACAAAATTGCGGAAAATTTATAGACTTTCGTGCTTTTTTCCTTCCATGCATCTTTAGATAACCACGCTTTTCTACAAGTCTGCTCCAAAAAAGTGTTTTCATCCCAATTCCGTCCATGATCCACCGGTACTTGCGGAAGTAACAGCCCTCGCTTCATGCCTTTCTCTATTATTAATCCATCGCGACCTATTTCAATCCTCTCAATATATTCCTTGGGATCGTCTGCCTCCATTAATTCGGGAGGAGTTAATATTGAAAGCTCGATTTTAATATTATTCATTTCCTCAAGAGAGACCGAGGGAAATCGCGGATCTTCCGTAGCTGAACTCACCGATACTCTATGAATTGTTTGATAGAGTGGAAACTTTGGTTCTATATATCCAATACAACCCCTTAAAGGATTTCCACTAACATTCGTTTTATTCAAGGTCACAAACGCACCATACTTATCTGCAAACTTCTCTTTAATCTTATCCGGTACAACCATTCTCTGAGATGTTTTTAAATAATTTTTAATATTTTCTCGTGCAAATTGTATAAGTAATGTCCCATCTTTAATAGTAAATTCATTTTCATTAGACATAATAGGTATAAGCTTTTCTTTTTTAATTTAATAATTATTGATTTAAATATTTAATATTATATTTTAAAGGGTTTAACTGACTTTCTTTGTAATAATTCTTCCCGTGGGGTTATTATGTTCGGGTATTATTTCTCTTCCCTTTAGGAATACCTTCCAAATCTCTACCTCTGTGACGAAGCCGTCAAACGGCGACAATTTTGATTTGGAATGAAAGTTCGTAGCGTCAATCGGATATTCAGAGATTCGATCAATAATGAGTAAGTCAGCATAGTATCCTTCTCTTATAAAACCCTTCTTTTTTAAACCAAATCGAGTTGCTGGGTTTTCTGAGGCAATTTCAACAAACCTTTTGAGAGATAATTGGTATTTACATACCTTATCTAAAATAATTAAGGGATACGTTTCAAAACCTGGAAATCCTGAGGGCGCATCGTAGTATTCTTTTGATTTTTCCTCTATAGTATGAGGGGCATGGTCTGTTCCAATTAAGGAGATATTTCCGTTTCTTAACTGTTTAAATAAAAATTTTGAATGGGGTGAATCTCGTAATGGGGGGAGGACTTTTCCATAATTAGTATTGGACAGTTCAATCTCATTTGAGAGAAGTAAATGATGAGGTGTTACTTCAAAACTTATATTTAAATCCGAGTATTTATTAAGAGCATTAACAATCAATCTAAAACTATCTTTACAACTAATGTGACAGAAATGTATTATTGGATACCTTGATGGAGGTATTTTCTTCTCAGAGATAAAGGAATAGTAATTTTCCAAGACGAAATTCACATATTTTGCCTCAGAATCAACGGGGTATAGTTTATTGTGAAGCTTTAAAGTGTTTATATCTAGCTGTTTCTGTTTTCTTTCCCGTGTTATAGGCCAATCGGGATGGATAAAAATGAGTTTTTGAAATTCTGAGGAGATCTCTAATAATTGTTGGAAATTAATGGAATCCGTCCATATTATGGGGCTTAAAGGGCTCAAGGGATAAATCTTGAATCCAATAACACCCAAATTTATAATCTCTTTAATTTCATCATAATCCATTTCTGGAGGGACACCTGAAATGAATCCTACATCGATATAAATGTTATTCTCCGCTTTTTGGAACCATTTTTTTACCTGTGAAGCATTCGTAGCGGGAGGAATTGTATTTGGCATATTAAATACGGTAGTTATTCCAGATCGGGCGGCAGCTTCTGTGCCTGTGCGGAAGGTCTCTTTATGGCTCTGCCCCATATCACGCAAATGGGCATGAATATCAATGATCCCAGGAAGTACTATTTTATTTTTACAATCAACAACCTTTTTATCTGGATTTTCCCTTTCAAATATCTTCAAAACGTTTGTTTCGTCGGTGAAGTCTATAGTCTTAATTATTCCATTTTTGATTAAAATTAACCCTCGCCTAAGGGAACCCTCGCTGAATATTTTACAGTTCTTTAAAATCATAATTTTTGGTGTTCTCTATTCGTTTTTAACTGACTGCGAAAGAAGTCCCCTACATTTATGTAGGGGATGAATTTCG
>CAZDJH010000193.1:0-4743 GCA_964505645.1 uncultured archaeon
TTGATGTATAACTTTGCACTTTCAGAACGTATCAAAAATTGGAAGGAACAGAAATTTTTTATATTTTTTATATCAGCAATTACAATTGAGGAAATATATGATGGACTTGGCTATATTAAGGAAAAGATAGGAATTCATTGGGTCTAAAAAGCTCCGCTTTTGTGAAAACCCTTAAAAGTTTAAGTCGTTAATCGAAATCCAATGGTTTAGAGCCATGAAATATACGAATTATCTGAATTTTATCTTCTAAAATACGATAAATAATCCGATAATTTTTTAAAATTAGTTCCCGAATATTCGGTTTATCAAACTCTGGTACTTTTCTTCCAATTTTCGGAAAATTAATCAAATCTCGAACCTTTTCTTGTACTTGTTCAAAAAAAGAAATAGCATATTCAGGGGAATCTTGAGCTATATAATCTAGAATTTCATCTAACTCATCCCTTGCTAAAGGAGACCATTCTACTTTAACCATTTTTGTAATCTCTTTTTAGCATTTTCCATGACTTGTTCATGGGGAATCCCCTTTCCTTCGTCAAGACTTTTTAACCCAGCAAGGATTTTCTTTTTCACGTAGAGATGATACATGATATCATCGATAGTGGTATCTTCCGGTAATTTTTTTATTAGTGCTATCACTTCTTCCTTAAGATTAGAAGTCATTCTTTTTCATTATTTATATAATCATCATACTTATTATACTTTTTTATCCTCACAATACGCCGCCTACACTTCCAAAACATGTTCCGAGTGCGGTCAGCGCGGGGGGTTAAGCGGCAAGCTCTTTATCTGCGCGAACACCAAAAGCCATAAAAGGGGGCGGGTAGTAGAGCGGCAGTCGGATTTGAACGCCGCCCGAAACATCGCCCTCGCCTAACGATGGGGAGAGGGTACGCATATCGACGTGGTTATATGCCATCGTCGAGGCCGTCCGTTGTCGGTACCTCAAGAGGATTTCTGAGCATATCCACAAATGTCCAGATTTTTTAGCAACGGTTAATAATTGAAGGGCTTTTGATCATATACCTCAAGAAGTTTTTCGAATACCATCGAGATTCCCTCTTCGCTTTTAAAGTTAATATGGTTGACCTGGTTTAACTCATCGACGAAATAAGGGTCAAAATCTTCCCACACCCAATTCTACGTCTCTGGAAAATCCCCGGCTTTCCTACACTTTGCAAGCCGAAGCTTCTCTTGGCCATTGCTATCCTCTATTTGCATCACCGCATACCCCCATCTCCCGCCAATCCCCAGAAATGAAAGAAAGAAAAAGAAATAAAAAGAATTTAGAACTTGGGCAATAAATACAATAAAGGAGTATCTCCCTAACTTTTATTGTTTAACATAAACAATAATTTAACAATTGTTGATGAAAACGAGACATATGCCGATAATCCCGGCAATACACCTCAAATATCGGCTTCGGAAAGTGTAATTTTTATTAACGGCTCTGATCTGGATAATGATTGGGATGACTGCGTTGCTATATCTGGGGGGAGTGGAAGTCATGGGGATCCATATATCATTCAAAATGGAGATATTAATGCAAGCAGTTATGAAGTTGGCATTCATATCGAAAATTCAAATGAATATTTTGAGATAAAGAATTGTTCTGTGGAAGAATCTCAGATAGGCATAAAATTAGATAATGTGAGCAATGGGCATTTATATAATTTATCAATTTCAAATTTGTATGGAAAGGATGGACTAGATGGAAATAATGGATATACTGGGGCAGGCATCTATCTAAATAGATCTTCTAACAATAATTTAGAGGATAATATTATTTCAAATATAACAGGCGGTAATGGTGGAAATGATGGAGGTAGTGGTGGAGAGGGTGCGGGAATTTATCTTGCCAACACCTCTAATAATTACTTAGTAAACAATAAAGTTTCAAATATAACTGGAGGGAATGGCGGAGGTGGTGGATATGGAAAATCTAGTTACGGAGGGGATGGAGGTTCGGGCGGAAAAGGAGCTGGTTTTTCCCTAATAGATTCCTCTCTTAATGTTTTAATAGATAATACTATGGAAAATATAACATGTGGTATCGGTGGAGAAACTAATGGTTATTATTCAGGCTATAATGGTAATGGACGCCTAGGTGCTGGAGCTTATTTTAATGGTTCATTTAGTAATATTTTAGAGAATAATGATGTAACAAATATTAAGGGGGGAAAAGGTACTTACGCTGAAGAAGGTCATTACGGTAAAGATGGCGGTGATGGCGCAGGAATTTATCTCGCTTACTCCTCAAATTATATTATCATTGGCACCTACGACGGATTTTTCCATATTTTGAAAGACATAGGATCAGCTTCAGAACTTAAGTTAAGCGACAGAACTCTTGATAGTCTTTATGATGATCTTGGAAAAGGATGGTGGAATTATATTCGTCTTAAGGATTTCGGGTTTTTGGACCATATCACCAATTTAAAAGACATTTCCATCTCCGAAGGTGATATATTAATCCACAAAGAGATAAAGAGGTTGAAGTAAACGGCTCACGGGTCGTTTCCAAAAAAGAGGTCAATACCAAATTAGTAAATTCATTCATTAACTATGTAGAAAAAAACAAGAAACTTCCATTCGCATGTAAGGTCGAGAACTTCTTTAAAAATGGAAATGCAAAAGTCAAATACAGTCCCCATCAATATAATTCATACTCTTTAAGGATTATTAAAGGCAAGCACGTGGAGGATACGAAAGATTTTTTAGAGAATTTACAGACCTCAAACAATCCCCTCAAAGAGCAAAAGGGAAATAAAGCGGACAACGCCCGTTCCAAAAATGAATGGGACGTTCCCAGTTCGTCTGATAAGTCGAAAACCTATATTGTAAAACGCAACATAAATGGAAGTTTCTCTTGTACATGCCCCCATCATACCTACAGAAAAGCGGAATGTAAACATATTAAAAAGGTTAAGGAAAGTCTGAAAGTCGTAAATTTCACTGAAATGGTAAGATGTACTAATAAATCAAAGGAAGGGGGGAATAATCCAGAATTAATTTGAAAAAGAACCATATTCAGAAGAGTATTCATATTATGAAATTACAAAGTTTGGAGAAAGAATAATTTACGGTATTCTGAATAGTTATAATAACTAATACAGCAATGTGAAAAAAAATATTGTTGAGCGAGCGGAAAACGATATGGAGACGCTAAAGATATAATGTGAGAATGGAATTTGCTCTCTTTTTAATCTATAACAAATATATATATTAAAGTAGAAATTAATATAATTATATAAAAGCATGATTGTTAATCAATAAAAAATGCAAATAGAAGAAAGAATAGCTATTGACCCCGAGATCTGTCATGGAAAACCGCGGATTAAAGGGACAAGAATAATGGTATCTATTATATTGGAATGGTTAGAAGCGGGCAAAAATTTCGAAGAAATATTAGAGGCCTATCCTCAATTGGAGAAGGAGGATATCTCTGCTGCGATAAGATTTGCGAAGAAATTAATGTAAAGTACGGCAAGCATTTAAAAGCAAGGAGTCCTTTAGATTAGTAATTTACTATGCGATTATCATTGTAATCTAATTTAAAATATTGACACGGAGTTAATGAATCAAGGGAGAAAAGCGGTGCAGGAACGCGTGGATGATTTAAGCCCCGTTGGTAACGATGGGCGAATAAATCTCCGAACTTAAAAGGGGAATATACTTGAGAGAAGCAAACCATTCTCAATGAAATGGCTCATCGAAAATAACCCGGAGTTAGCGGATGCCTTCCATAAGCCGGGCGAAATACGCCCTTATATTTCTCAACCTAGAAAATGATAACGTTCTTCAATTGTAAAAGTATGGATAAATAATGTGGTCTGAAGAACTTCCATTTAAATAAATAATAAAAAAGAAGGATAAAAAATGAAGGTTTAAAAAAAATTGAGAGAAGATAAAACAGGGAAGGAATAAGACGTTATTGTTTAACCATTGTTTGACCGTAACACGAAAATCCTTCCTCTGTGCATACACCTTCTTCAGCACAATCACATGCCTTAGACACGGTGAGTTCTAATCCACATTCAGGGCGCAAATCTTCCTGTGGAGGCGTAGTTCATGTTCCCCGAGCCCGTTATCGAGAACCGCGACCTTTTCATTATATCCGTTGTGGCTGAGCCTGCGGCCGCACTTAAGGCAGTGTGTCTCCTCGATCTCGACCGTGCCACCCCGCTCTAATCGAATGGAGTAGCCGTCGTCGGCGGAGAAGTCTTCCCGTTCTTCCAATTCTTTTACCAGAGAATGTTCTTCGGGTTCTGGTAGAAAGGAGTAAAACTTATTAAGTGCGGTTTGTTTTACCCTAATGGGAGCCGTATGTTCTCTTATTGTTGATATACCCATATTAATAGTAAGGGAACGGCTCCCTTTAAACCTTTCCTCACCCCGATGATAATCTCCACTGGAAACTAAGGAGTGTTGTCTCTTTTTGTTTGGGAAATTTTTCCCTTAACGAATTTGAATTGAATGTGGATCAAGTCACATTCATTTCACTGACTTTCGTCACTACCCTAATATATATTATTTAAATGATTCAGCCAGCTGCTATAATTTGGTATTAAATAGTTTTATGAATCAAAGAAGAAATTTATTAATTTAATTGAATATTTAAGAAGATCTTGAGAGAGAGGATTTTGCAGATGTGGCTTTTCGGAGTCAGTTTGCAGTAGAAAAAATTAATAAGGCAATATTAAACTTTTTTGCAATAAAAATTGAAAAAGTTCATGATCCCTC